>CAIWVZ010000348.1 GCA_903916245.1 uncultured Planctomycetota bacterium
ACGACGGACCGGTCACGCTCCTCTACGAAGAAACGGCCTGACGAAAGTCAGACGGGCGGCGGACCGAAGCCGCACCGCGCGCGCGCCAACGCCATCGTCTCACGAGCGCTTCGGCGCGCTTTCGCCGCGCCCTCCGCGAGCATCGCGAAGACCGCGTCGGGATTCGCGTAGAGGGCTTCGGCCTTCGCGCGGATCGGATCGAGAGCGGCGAGAAGACTTTCGTGAAACTTCTTCTTGCAGTCGATGCATCCGATCGACGCGGCGCGACACGCCCCCTCGATTTCCGCGACCGTGGTTTCCGGACTCAGCAGGCGATGCCACGAAAACACGTTGCAAACTTCCGGGCGCCCCGGATCGGCCCGACGCAGACGTTGCTCGTCGGTGACCGCTCCGCGAAGTTTCGCCCACAGTTCGTCGGGCGTCGCGAGCACGTCGAGGGTGTTGTCCTTCGACTTCGACATCTTCGACTTGCCGTCAGTGCCGAGAATGCGCCGCGCGGGCGTCAGTACGGTTTCCGGTTCGGGGAAGACGAATCCGAAACGGTTGTTGAACTTGCGCGCGAGTTCGCGGGAGAGTTCGAGATGCTGCGCCTGGTCTTCGCCGACCGGCACCACTTCCGCGCGATGCGCGAGGATGTCGGCCGCCTGAAGCACCGGATACGTCAGCAATCCCGCGTTGAGATTCTCCGCGTGCTGCGCGGATTTGTCCTTGTACTGCGTCTGCAGTTCGAGTCGACTCACCGGCGCGCAGGTCATGAGGTACCACGCGAGTTCGGTGTGTTCGGGGACGTCGGACTGCACGAAAAGCGTACAGCGATTCGGGTCGACGCCCGACGCGATGAGCGCCACCGCGCAGTCGAGAATGCGCGCGCGCATCTGCGCGGGGTCGTAGTCGACCGTCATCGCGTGCCAGTCCACGATGCAGAACGTGCAGTCGTAGACGTCCTGAAGCTCGACCCAGTTCCGAATGGCGCCGAGGAGATTGCCGAGGTGGACCTTGCCCGTCGGTTGGATACCGCTGAAGGCGCGTTTCTTTGCGTTCACGGGAATCGCCCTTTCAGGAAACTGCGAACCCACTTGCCGAAGGTGTCCATCTCGAGGTTGATGCGATCGCCGGTGCGACGGCCGCCGAGCGTCGTCACGGCCAACGTATGAGGGATCAGTGCCACCGACACGCGACGTCCGTCGATGGCGGCGACGGTGAGGCTGACGCCGTCGATCGTGATCGATCCCTTCGGCACGACGAGGTCGGCCAACGCTTCGGGGACCTCCACCGTGATCCACACCTCGCCGGAGCGATCGTCGCGGGCCGCCACCGTACCGACTCCGTCGACGTGCCCCGTCACGAAGTGCCCCCCGAGGTCGTCACCCGCCCGGAGGGACGGCTCGACGTTGACCCGGTCCCCCACGGCGAGGCCGCCGAGGGTCGTCTTCGACAGGGTCTCGGTGATCGCGCAGAACGTCGCGACGGTCCCTTCGGTTTTTTCCACCGTCAGGCAGCATCCGTTCACGGCGATCGAGGCCCCGATCAAGGCCCGGGAAGCCGTCGTTTCCAAGTCGATGGACAGCCGTCGGTAACCGTCCCCGTCGTCGACGGCGACCACCTTGCGAAGGCCCTCCACGATACCGGTGAACATGCGGGGGGATGGTAGCCGGGGCCGAGGCTTCCCCAAATCACGGATCGGTCGACGTTTGGCGACGCCCGACCACCCCGGGGAAACCGCTTGATCCCCCCCCTCCCGCGTCGTAACTTCCACGTCCGCTCGACCTATCCGAAGACGGGTTCGACCGCGACCGCGGTGGAAGCTATCTCGGGTCCCCAGCGTGAGCCGCCGGATGCGAGTGGACATCCTTACCCTCTTCCCCGACATGTTCCCGGGCGTCTTCGCCACGGGAATGCTTCGGATCGCCCGCGAAAAGGGGTTGTTGGACGTCCGCACGCACGATTTCCGTCGGTTCGCGAAGGGCGTGCATCAGAGCGTGGACGACAAACCGTTCGGGGGCGGCCCCGGGATGGTGCTCAAGCCGGAACCCGTTTTCGAATGCCTCGAAAGCGTCCTCGGCGACGAACGCCCTCTCCCGAAAATGCTGCTAATGACGCCGGACGGGGCGCCTTTCACGCAAAAAACCGCACGCGCTCTCGTCCGTGAACCGAGGATCGTGATCCTCTGCGGCCGATATGAGGGATTCGATGAACGCATCCGCCAAGGTTGGCCATTCGAAGCCGTCTCGATCGGCGACTACGTGCTGTCGGGAGGCGAACTCGCCTCTATGACGATCGTGGACGCTGTAGCGCGCTTGATCCCGGGAGTCGTGGGCCACGGCCTGTCGACCCTGAAGGAGTCCTTCGAACAAGGGCTTCTCGATCACCCGCATTACACACGTCCCGCATCGTTCCGCGGTATGGACGTCCCCGAGGTCCTGCTCTCCGGAGATCACGAACGTATCGCCGCGTGGCGACACGACGAAGCTCTCCGGATCACGAAGGAACGACGGCCCGACCTGCTTCGGAACCTTCCGGAAAGGTCGGACTGACGACGCCCCGCGAAACGGGGCCTGACGCGGACGAAAGCCATGCACAAGCACGATCACATCGAAAAGAAGCACCTGCGCAAGGATCCTCTCCCCAAGTTCACGATCGGCGACACCGTCGACGTGCTGGTGAAGATCGTCGAAGGTGACAAGGAACGCATTCAGACTTTCAACGGCACCGTGATCGCGATGCGCGGTCGCGGAGCCGGCGAAACCTTCACGGTGCGCCGCATCGTTCAAGACGAAGGTGTCGAGCGTATTTTCCCGCTGAACTCGCCCAAGATCGCCGGCCTCAAGGTCAAGCGCTCGGGCAAGGTCCGCCGCGCGAAGTTGACCTACCTGCGCAAGCGCACGGGTAAGGCCACCCGCCTGGTCGAGCGGATGAATACGACTCCCCACACCTCCGGCTGAGGAGAGCCTAGGTGACCCACAACCTCGCATTCCGTTGGACCGTCATCGCCGTCGTCATCGCACTGACGGGATGGGTCTTCATCGCCAACAAGCTTCAGCTCGGGATCGACCTTCAGGGCGGCCGTTCGATGACCTACGGGGTCGCGAAGTCCGCCTTGCAGCAGATCCCCGCCGCGGAGCGCGAAAAGGCGATGTCCGACACGGTGGCAACCATTTCCAACCGTGTCGACAAGCTCGGCGTCAAGGAACTCACCATCCGCCGCATCGGCGACGACAAGATCGTCATCGAGCAGCCCAAGATGGAAGACTCCGAGGCCCGCGCGATCCAAGAGCAGATGTTGGCGCTCGGCTCGCTCGAGTTCCTCATCGCCCTCCGCGAACCGTCGGGCCAAACCCCCGAAGCGAAGGTGCTCAACGTGCCGACGGGGCAAGGCGACGCGACCGAACCGTACACGTTCAGCGGATCCGCCGCCGACGCGCAACGGAAGGCCGCCTACGAGACGGGCAAGACGCTGCGCGGTGATTCGTACCGCGACGGCGAGCCGTACACGCTCCTCCAAGAGCGCGGCGGTCAGTGGGTCGACCTCCCGATCAAGTGGCTCCCCCAACACCTCGACGACAAGCCCGCGACGGCCGCGTTCCTCAAGGAGTTGAACGACTCCCGCCGAGGCACCCGCCCTCAGGCCGAAATCGACCACACGAAGATCGGCGGCTACTGGCTCTACGCCGACCCCGAGTACTTCAACAAGGCCGCGGGCAAGCCCGGCTTCACCGGTCAGGACATCACCGACCCGCGCCGTTCGTTCGATCGCAACGGCGGTCGTTCCGTCGCCTACAACATGGGCCGCGGACGCCAGTCGGACTTCGAGTCCTACACGAGCAAGTACGTCAATCAGCCGATGGCGATCGCGCTCAACGAAGAGGTGTGGAGCGCTCCGACCATCAACAGCGCGCTGCGCGACAGCGTCGAAATCTCCCGACCGGGCGGCTTCGACGAAGACGAACAGTCGATGTTGGTCAACTGCCTCACGTCGGGCAGCCTCCGCCTCAAGCCGCGCCTCGAGTCGGAAGAGACCATCGGACCGTCGCTCGGTGAAATCGCGACGACGCGCGGCATCTGGGCCACCATCGTGGCCTTCGCGGCGACGATCGCGTTCATGGTGTGGTTCTACCGCTCCTGCGGATTGGTCGCGAACTTCGCGCTCATCCTGAACCTCGTACTCATCCTCGCGACGCTCGCACTGTTCCAGGCGACGCTCACCCTGCCCGGCATCGCGGGCATCATCCTCACGATCGGCATGGCGGTCGACGCGAACATTCTCGTGTTCGAGCGCTCGCGCGAAGAATCCGCACGCGGCCAAGGCATCGTCGCGGCGATGGAAGCCGGTTACGACCGCGCCTTCATCACGATCTTCGACGCCAACATCACGACCGCGATCACCGCGGCGATCCTCATCAAGTTCGGCTCGGGTCCGATCCGCGGCTTCGGCGTCACGCTGCTCGCCGGTATCGCGATCTCGATGTTCACCGCTCTGTTCGTCACGAAGACGATCTTCGGCTGGATGCTCAACTCGGGAATGCTGACGAAGCTCAACTTCATCAACGCGCTCCCCGTTCGCGAGTACGACTGGCTCGGCAAGG
>CAIWVZ010000349.1 GCA_903916245.1 uncultured Planctomycetota bacterium
ACGGACAACTGGGTGGAGTCTTCTTCGATCTCCTTCCAAATGCGTTGGAGATTCCCGAGGTTGATGTTCTCCGCGGGCGTGTACGGCTGATGGAGATCCGGCAGCGAGAATCCGGGAAACACTTCGAAACCGGGCGTCCAGAACGTTCCGAACTGGCGCTTGTCGGGGTTGTAGGAAGAAGCGGCGCTGGTGGACAGCGTCCAGTCGATCTCCGCCTGTTTGAACCCCCACTCGCCGATCTCGAAATCCTCGTTCTCGAGCGTGTGCTTCCCGCTCAACGCCAGCATGTTGGTCGTCCGCTCGACGTAGTCGAGAGTTTCGAGACGCAGGTAAGGTGCGGCGTCCGGCTGATCGAACCCGGGAGATGTCGGGTCGGCCGGGTTGTAACCTGGAAAGAAGTACTTCTTGCCGCGCGTGTCTTCGGCGAGAGTCGCCGTGTCCTCGGCGGTGTGCGTGGTGAGGAACGTCAGTTGGAAGGCATGGCGTTCGGTTTCCGCGCCGAGAGCGACCATCGCGCCGTTCTGAACGCTTTGTTTCCCCTGCGTGACGTCGAACAGTTCCGTCTTGAAAGTGCCTTGCGACGGAGCGCCCTGGGTGTACGACGGCGTCATCGGCGCCCCGGGGCTTTCGACCCACCAGGACTCCTTCTTGCCGTTGTCGTAGAAGGCGCTGTCGCGCTCGTAGAAGAGATTGACCAGCCCTCCGACTTTCCAACCGCTTTCGAGTTCTTCGCGACCACCCGCACTCACCGACCACTTCGAGTCGATCGGAGCATCTCCACGATCGACCCCGACCGCGCCGGTCCAGTTGCCGCCGATGTTTCCGTACTGGACGTCGCGACCACCGTCGTCGAGTCCGAGGAAGTTCACCCCACCGCCTCGATAGGTCAGGAAGTCGCTTCCCGCGACTTGGGAATTCATGCCGACCTGCCCGCGCATCCGAAGGAAGACGGGTTCATCCGGGATTCCGCGCAACTTCACGTTCACGGCACCGCCGGACGCATCGCCTTGCTGATCGGGTGTGAACGTCTTCGAAACTTGGATGCTCTCGATGACCGTCGAGGGGAACTGGTCGAGTTCCACCGCACGCTTGTTCTCGTCCGCGGTCGGCAAGCGCACACCGTTGAGCTGCGATGAAACGTATCGGTCCGGCAGCCCGCGGATGACGGCGGACTTCCCGTCCTGAACGGTCGCGCCCGAGACGAGGCGCAGCGCACTCGCCGCATCGCTCGCACCCGCTTTGCTGATCAGATCCGCGCCGACCGAATCCATCAGCGCCGGGCTTTCGAATCGCATCTTGAGCAGCGAGATCTCGGTGCCCGCTCCTTGCGGCGCGATGTCTTGAGCGACAACTTCTTCGAGTTCGGTGAACTCACCGGGGAGCGACGCGTCGGCATCCGTCAACTGCGCCGCCGACACCGCGACGTCCGCGCGGACGACACGCTGATACCCGTCCTTGCTGAACACCAACGTATAGCGACCCGGAACCACGGCCTTGAAGACGAAATTGCCGCCGTCGCCCGTCGTTACCCGCTGACCCGTTTCCGCGATGGTGATCACGGCGCCCACGAGAGGGACGTCGAAATCCTTGTCGCTGACGAGACCGCGGATGGATCCCGGGACCTCTTGTGCGAACACGGGGGCCGTCAAAGACAGAGCCACTCCGAGGAAGAACCACGCGGGCAATCGGAGCGTCACCATGGATCCCCCAATCCCTGAAGAAGGGCATCGGCTTTCGCGAGGAACGCGGCATCGGGTACGGCACCGACCGCGACGATCGATCGGCACGTCGCCGCCAAATCCTCGGCACGCGGCCGCGAATTGGGATTCGCAAGCCCTTCGTCGAGCGCTCGCAGCCACAATTCGGCGGCTTTGGACTTCAGGTCCATGCGCCAAGCGGCTTCGGCGAACGCTCGAACGACACCCGCTCGGCGGATATCGACGATGCCGCCGCGTCGGGAAACGAACTCGGATTCGAGAGCGGCGAACGCGGTCGACGCCGCCTCTTTCTCGCCGGAGGCGTAGCGCATCGCGACGGCGCGCGCGCGCAGGGGCAATCCATCCTCGGGCAGCATCGTGGCGGCCGCAACCGACGCCTCCGCGGAGTCGAGAAGCCGTCGCGCACGAACGTGTTCCGCTACTTCGAGTGCGCGCCCGGCGAGTCGCGTCAACGCCTGCGCGCGGAACTCCGTGGGGAACTTCGCGACCGTACCGACGCACTTGGCTTCGATGGCGTCGAAAAGGGCGGAATCGGACAGGATCGTCGATGGGAATGCGAGGAGAGCTTCGACGGCGAACTGCATCCGATCGAAGTCGTTGGTCGCGAGGCAACCGTCGATCGCCGACATCGTCGCACGGAAAGTCGCGACGGAGGTCCGAGACGCCTCGAGCGGAAGCGTACGCGAAGCCTCGGACGCCACGAGATCTTTCAGGTAGGACGCGGCGGCATCGGTCTTCCCCGACGCGATCAGGGCCCGTGCGATGTGGGCGCGCACGCGGTCGCGTTGCCAATCTTGAGCAAAGACCGCGGCGGATTCGGGCGCGAGGGCGGACACCGCTTCGGACAACGCCGCCGCCGACTGTGCGGCGTTCCCGCGCGTGGCCCATGCCTCGGCGAGGCGGGCGGCGACGAACGGTTTTCGCCATCCTTCGACGGCGGCGATGTACGACGCGCACGCGTCGAGAGCGCCGATATCGAGAGCGGATTCGGCGATTTCCGCCAGGAGTCTCGCACGATTTCGGGCGTGCGGTTGGGTGGGCATCTTCGAAGCCGCCGCGAACGCCAAGTCCAGGCAGCGCCGCGTATCCGGGCGCAACGCCGCATCCGCCGCCGTTCCCTTGGTGGAACGAGCGTCGGCGACTGATTCGCTTCCGCACGCGCCTCCGCACCACGCGATTCCCATCACGACGATCGCGGCGAGGACTTTCGGGCGGATGATGGTGTGTGTGTTCATACCTGGCGAAAACGCACTCGAACCACGCGATTGACTGGACGACACCCGATCGGTGTCCCGGACGCGTGCCGGGACGCCCGATCGACCGGTCACGTCGCCGCCTTCACGGGCTCATCCATTCCCGTAAAGGTCGACGACGGACCTTCGTGAACTCACTGGGCCGTGGCGGCCAGTGCGTTCGAAAGCGAGAGGCCGAGGAGACCGCCCGCGTCCGTAACACCCGCTTGGAGATAGAGGGTCACGCCGGCCGGAAGCGCCGGCCACGTTCCGCCGATCACGGCCGAGCCCGTTCCATCCGTGTAGATCGGAATGAGGAGCCCACCGGAGGCGGTGTTGAAGTCGGGCACGACGACGCCCGAGGCCAACGGCAGGTTCAACTTCGCCACACCCGCGACGAGGTAGCAGAGGCTGTTTTCCTTGGCGTTGCTCAACGAGAAGGTGAACGGGGATCCCGCGGTGAGCGGACCGCTGCCGGAGAACACCGGGGCGCCGTAGGTGCCGTTGAGCTCGCCGCCGAGGTCGGTCCACGGCTCGTTCGGCATCATTCCGAACGCCGTCGCCGCGGTCCAACCCGTCGTCCACAGGTTGCCCGGAGCGAACGCGCCGCGGTAGCGGGCGCCGCTGAAGAACGCGTCGTTCGGAGCCCAGTTGACGGAGGTCAACGCTTGGTTCTTCGGACGCGGATCGACGAACGTCACGGGACGCATGACGAGCGTTCCGAAGACGGTCGCAGCCGAACCACGCGTCAGCGACTGGATCGGGGCGTCGGCGTCCGCGGTCGAGGCGATTTGGACGTTGTTGTTTGCCGCGTTGAACACGCCGCGGTTGTTGGCCTCGGTATACGCGTTCGTATTGGTGTTGCGGAAGGCCACCGAATCGGTGATCTCGCAAAGGAAACCCGGAAGCTGGGCGGTGTAGAACGCGGCGGGGTTCGCCGGAGCGTTCACCGTCGACGTCGTGGAAGACGCCGTCGTCCAACGCTGGGCCCACGTCAGCGTGCCGTTGTACCCGTAGCCGAGCCCACCGTCGCCGTCGATGTTGTCGATCGCCACGAGACGCTCGCCGAGGTCCATGAAGATCGAATTGCGGATTTGCGCATTCGCGTTGTCGCGCCATGCGGTTCCGTGGTCACCCCCGGTCGAACCCGGCTGACCGATCACCGTCAGGTTGTACATGCAGGTCGTGGTGACCGGCTGGTA
>CAIWVZ010000350.1 GCA_903916245.1 uncultured Planctomycetota bacterium
CGCAGCCAGTAGTGGCCCACGCGGCGGCCCTCGTCGGGATTGGCGACGGCACCGGATTCGAGGGCCTCCATCGCGTCGAACACCGCCGGGAAACGCGCCTCGAGCACCGCATGGTCACCCGCCTCCGCCGCGAGCCCCGACGTATCGAGCGTGAAGCCCGTGTGCGGATCGAAGACGAGGCGGGAGGCGAAAGCGGCGGAGTTCGCGGGAGGCATGCCTCCATCGTACCCGAGCCCCGCCGTCCGAGACGTCATCCCAAGTCGGCGAGATTCGTTTCGAGGGCGGCGAGCCGAGCCTCGGCGTCCGCGAGTTGCTCACGCTCCTTCGCGACGACTTCCGGTTTCGCCCGGGAGACGAATCCTTCGTTCGCGAGTTTGCCGCGCTTCGACGCGATGTACGTTTTCAACTCCTCGACCTGCTTCGCGAGACGCGAACGTTCCGCATCGAGATCGACCAGCCCTTCGGTCGGTACGAAGACTTCGAGGCCGGGCACGACCTTGGTCACCGAAGCCGGAGGCTTGGCGATACCGGGAGCCGACTCGACCGATCCGAGATTCACGAGCGCCTTGGCCCGCTCTTGGACGGCGGCCACGCGCTTCGCCATCGCGGCGTCGCACGGGCGCAACACGGCGCGGATCGGCGTGCGGAACGGCACCTTCAGGTCGTCGCGCACGGAGCGCAACGCACCGACGATCTCGATGAGCAGTCCGACTTCCCCTTCCGCGTCCGCGTCGCGCGCCGACGCGTCGGCGACGGGCCACGATTCGGTCGCGAGCAACGTCGACGCCCCGGGCACCTTGTCGCGCAGACGCTCGCGGATCTCTTCCGTGACGAACGGCGCGATCGGGTGAATGAGGCGCAGAATCGTGTCGAGCGTCTCGACGAGCAGCGCCTGTGCGGCACGACGGCTCGCGGCGCCTTCGGGCGACTTGTCCTGCAATCGCGACTTGGCGAGTTCGAGATACCAGTCGCAGAAGGTGTTCCACGTGAATTCGTACGCGGTCTTCGCCGCATCGCCGAACGCGAGACGATCGAGCGACGCCGTCACGTCGGCGATCGTCGCGTGCAGACGCGAACGCAACCAACGGTCTTCCGCGAACGACGGCGCGGACGGACGCGTGCCGTCCCAGTCCTCGACATTCATCATCGTGAACCGCGCCGCGTTCCACAGTTTGTTGATGAAGTTGCGGCCGCCTTCGAAGCGGCTCTCGCCGAGTTTGATGTCCTGACCTTCGGCCGCGAGCATGACGAGCGACCATCGCACCGCATCGCATCCGTACCGATCGATCATGTCGATCGGGTCGATGCCGTTGCCCAAGGACTTCGACATGCGTCGTCCCTGTTCGTCGAGCACCGTCCCCGTGATGTACACGCGGCGGAACGGCACCTCGCCCATGAACTCGAGTCCGCACATCACCATGCGCGCGACCCAGAAATAGATGATGTCGCGCGCCGTGACGAGCACGTCGGTGGGATAGAAGCGCTTCAAATCCGGCGTCGCGTCAGGCCACCCCAACGTGGAGAACGGCCAAAGTTGGGACGAGAACCACGTGTCGAGCACGTCGGGATCGCGCGTCCACGTTTCGTCACCGACGTCGGTGGGACGTTCCGCCGACACGATGGTGTTGCCCTTGTTCGAATGCCACGCGGGAATGCGGTGTCCCCACCAGATTTGGCGGCTGATGCACCAGTCGCGGAACTGTTCCACCCAGTCGAGGTAGGTGCGCGTGTAGCGCTCGGGGATGATCTTCACACGACCGTCGCGCACCGCCTCGGCGGCGGGTTCGAGGAGCGGCCGCATCTTCACGAGATC
>CAIWVZ010000351.1 GCA_903916245.1 uncultured Planctomycetota bacterium
CGGGCACCCGCGTCAACGGCGTCCCGGTCAGCCAATCGCGGGTCGCGCTCGGTGATCGGATCGACGCCGACGCCCTGCAATTTCAGATCGCGGAAGGAGCGGCCGACGACGAGGGTGCGGGAGTCTCCATCGATGACGGCGGGACCGCGTTCGACCCTCTCCTCACGGAACTACGCCGCACCTTCGGCGACGATCGAGGACTGGAAGCCGCGCGCGCGGCGTTCGAAAGCGCGTGCGAGCGGGTCTTCGGACGAACTCCGCCGTCCGACGGTCGCGACGTGTGGCGTCTGATCGAAATCACCCGCGCTCTGAATTCCACCCGCGATCCGGACGCCCTCCTCACCCTCATCCTCGACGCGGCCGTCGACATGACGGGGTCCGAGCGCGGGTTCATCCTTCTGAAGAACGCGTCCGGAACGTGGGACTTGGCGCTCGCACGCGACTTCGATCAAGAAACCCTGAAAGACGCCGAGCGCAAAGTGTCCCACGGCATCGCCGAACAAGTCGCGACCTCGGGAACGACGGTGGTGACGGTCGACGCTCAGGACGACACGCGCTTCAGCGCGTTCGCCTCGGTCCGCGGACTCCGCCTACGGTCGATCCTCGCGGTTCCGCTCCGCGCCCGTGACCGGGTGATCGGCACCGTGTACGTCGACAATCGGTTCAAGGAGGGCGTCTACGGGGAACGCGAGCAAAACCTGCTCGAAACCTTCGCGGATCAAGCGGCCTTGGCCCTCGACAACACGGGGCGCGACGCACGCGGCGTCGCGGCGACCGTCGAAGACGCTCCCGCACCGGCGTCCGACGACGGGTCGGTCCCCGCCCGTGCGGCGCTGAAACACGACTACGGCGACATCCTCGGCGAATCGGCGGCCGTACGCCGACTCCTGCACAAGCTCGACCGCATCGTCGACAGCGATCTCCCCGTGCTCGTGACCGGCGAATCCGGTACGGGCAAGGAACTCGTCGCTCGAGCGCTCCATGAGAAATCCCCGCGGGCGACGCGGGCTTTCGTCCGAGAGAACTGCGCCGCGATCCCGGAGAACCTCCTCGAAAGCGAACTGTTCGGACACGTCCGCGGCGCGTTCACCGGGGCCCATGCGGACAAGAAGGGGCTCTTCGTCGAGGCGGACGGCGGAACGCTGTTCCTCGACGAGATCGGTGAACTGGCGCCCGCGCTTCAGGCGAAGCTCCTCCGAGCGCTGCAGGACGGCGAGATCCGTCCCGTCGGTGCTCGCGAATCACGTCGGGTCGACGTCCGCGTCGTGTCCGCGACGAACCGCGACCTTCGTCGTTCGGTCGACGCCGGGACGTTCCGCGAAGATCTCTTCTTCCGCCTCGCGGTCGTCACCCTCGAAGTGCCGCCGCTCCGCGAACGCCCCGACGACGTCCCCCAACTCGTGGCGGCTTTCCTCGACAAGACGGCGCGCAAGGCGAAGGCGGCCGTCAAACCCGTCGACCCCGCCGCCATGCGGGCCCTCCGACGCTGGCACTGGCCGGGGAATATCCGCGAACTTCAGAATGAAATTGCTCGGGCCTTCACTCTCTCGGGTGAAAAAATAGCCTTGGAAGATCTCAGTCCCGCCATCGCCTCCCACCGCGGAGCGGCCTCCCCCGAAGGCGGCCTGAAGGAGGCCGGGCGGGCCGCCCAAAACCAACGGGAGCGGGAGGTCATCCTCGCGGCGCTCGAGCGGTGCGATTGGAAAAAGTCCTCCGCGGCGCGGCAGCTCGGCATCTCGCGGCAAACCCTCGATCAGAAGATACGTCTGTTCGGGCTGACGCCGTTCATCGAACGCGGGAAACGCCGTTGACGGCCCCCCGCGGGCCGATCCGCATACGGATCCGTTCCTCCCGCGGCTAGAATGCCGACCGGAACACCACCCGCGCCCGCCTTTCGACTGAGAGCCCCGTGACTCGACCCCCCAGTGCCTATCGCCTCCTCGTGAAGGGGGGCGGGATTTCTTCCGTTCATGCGCTCCCCGAAGGCGAGACCGTCATCGGCCGGATCGCACCCGCCGACCTCGTGCTGGCGGACTCCCAAGTGTCCAGCCGCCACGCGATCGTGACCCTCGTCGACGGACGCGTCGAGATCCGCGATCTGGGTTCCACGAACGGCACGTTCGCGAACGGCCGACCGCTGAAAGCGTCGGCACTCGAACACGGCAACGCCGTCACCATCGGGCCGTTTACGTTGACCCTCGACGACACGCGCGTCGGCGTCGCCGCGCCGACGCCCCCCCCTGCGGCCGCGACTCCCGTCCCCGCCGCGAACCACTCGGGACTGATCGCCGCGGGTGGCGTCTTCATCGCGCTCGCCGCCGTCGCGTGGGTCGTCTTCACGCGGACTCCGGCGGAAGCGTCGGGAGGCCCCGCCGCGCCCGCCATGGACCCGGCCGCCTTCCGAGCCCGGCTCGAAAAGATCGTGAAGTCGGATCGTCTGGGACACCGCGCCGAAACCCTCGACTACATCGCCGCGCTCGAGAAGAGCGTCGCCGGCACCGCGCTCGCGGAAGAAGCCCGCACCGAGCGCGAACGCCTCGCCCGACTTCCGGAAGTCAGCGTACCCGTCGAAGCGCCGAACGTGTCGCAAGCCACGCCGGTCGCGAAGCCGAAGTCGCGCGCCGACGAGTACGCCGTGCGCTTCGACATGGCTCTGCAGAACGGCCGTTGGTTGGACGCCGCGAACGCGCTGCAGGAGATGGGCCGCGCGGACGAGGCCAAAGCGCGCCTCGACAAGGCGCTCGAAACCGCGGTCGACGGTCTCATCGTCGAATACCCCGACATGGTGCGTCGTTGGGGCGACGAGAAGGCCTACGAGTGGCTGAAGTCGCACGCGGGCGAGTTCCCGGCGACGTCGGTCGCCGCGGGCAAGCTCCAACTCAAACTGCTCGAACTCAAGGAACCCGCCGCCGCGAAGTCGGCGACCCCCACCGCGTCGACGCCCGAGAAGCGACCCGCTCCCGGCGCGAACGACGAACGCCCCGCGGCGCCCGCCGATCTCCTCGCGGCGATCGACGAAGCCGACGCGGCTCTGAAGTCGGGCGACGTCCCGACCGCGGTCGAACTCCTCCGTCCGCTCGAATCCCGGACGCACGCCGCGAAGCGTCCCGATCTGGTCGAAAAAGTCGCCCGTCTCACGCGCCGCTCCGAGGCGGAGCAACGCGCGCGCGAACTCGTGCGTCGAGCCGCCGGAGACCCCGCGTCGGCGCCGAAGGACATCCCCCACCTTCCGGGTGAAAAAGGTGCCCTCGTCGCGGCCGACGCCGACGGCGTCCGCCTCGGCGGCCCCAAGGGCGCGGTCACGTTGCGTTGGCAAGCGCTTCCCGCCCACACATGGGCGTCGCTCTCCCGCGTCGCCGTCGAAGTCGACGACGGGATCGACATGAGCGTGGTTCTCTTGCGCGTCGGCAAGGAATCCGAAGCCCACACCCTCCTCGCGAAGGCTTCGAAGAAGCAGCCCGCTCGCATGGCCCGCATCCAGGAGGTGTTGGCGGACGCCCGCGACATCCCGGTCGACGGCAATACGTTCACGCTCGTCGGCGATCGCTGGGTGAGCGCGAAGGAATATGCGCGCATCGCGCTCAACGAAGGTCTGAAGAAGGACGCGGACACGTTGGTCAAGGGCAAGCCCGAAGAGCGCCGCGCGGCGTTCGACAAGCTGCGCGACCTCGGCGACGACGCGCGCGGAACGTTGGTCCGCGCGTTGATCCTTCGCATCGCGACCTGCACCGAAGAACTGCAGAAAGACGGCGCGTGGAAACCGCTCGTCGGCCTGAAAGCCGCGCGCGTCGAACTCGATCGCCTCCGGCAGGATGCGTTCACGCTGATCGACGACGAGAAGGAATACCCGTATCCGTATCAGCCGCCGGAAGCTCCGCCCGAAGCGTACGCGAAGTACTTGACCTCGCAGAAGCTGATCGACGAACGCGTCGCGTTGGTCAAGAAGCAGTGGGAAAAGAAGGACTCGGTGCGCCTGTCGCCGGAATGGAAGCGCAAGGTGCAGGACCTCATGGAGGCGCGCGCTTGGGCGCAGGAAGTGCAGGCGATGCAGCTGTCCGACGAAGAGCCCTTCGTCATGTGGCCGCCCGCCGACGGAGTGGTCACGATCCGAACGATCGCGCTTTCGGCGGACGACCGGGCACGATTGCAGGGAAGCATCGACGCCGTCGCATGGTCCGAAGCGAATCCCGGTCGCTCCACGAAGGGCGAGCAGGACGAGTTCAAGTTGACCAACGACTATCGGTTGATGATGGGTCGCCACGCGGTCCGCATGCACGACCGTCTGACGGCGGCCGCCCGGGGGCACTGCGAAGACATGGCGCGACTCGGGTTCTTCGCCCACGAATCACCGGTCGAAGGCAAGCGCACGCCGGGGCAGCGCATACGCGCCGCCGGAGTCCGTCCGATCGGGGCGAGCGAGAACATCGCGCGCGCGGGTGGCCCCGCGGGTGCTCACAACGGTTGGACCCACTCGTCCGGCCACCACAGAAACCTCCTGTCGGCCGAATGGCGTTACCTTGGCGTCGGCAACTCGGGAAGTTTCTGGTGCCAGAACTTCATCATCGCGGAAGCGAAGACCGGTGAGCCGGACGACGGCTGATCGGGTCGCGGTGCGGATACGATCACGGGAATGGGAGATCGCATGAACGGGAAACTGGTCGTCACCGAAGCGGGACGCGAGGTCGTCCACGAACTGCTCGACGCCGTGACGGTCGTCGGGAAGGGTCCGGACGCGGATCTCACCCTCCGTGATGCGACGGCGTCGGCGCGGCACTTCGAAGTCCGCCGTATCGATCAGGGCTTCAAGATCGTCGATCTCGAATCCAAGTCGGGGACGAAGGTGAACGGCAAGTTCACCAACCAACACCTGCTCGCCCACGGCGACGTGATTTCCGTCGGCGGCGCCAAGATCACGTTCATGGGGGCGACCGCACCGGCCGCGCCGGCCGCGAAGCAGCCCCCGAAGGCGGTGATCAAAGAATCCCCGAAGGACGCCGAAGGCGCCCCGGCACCCATCTACCGCGAGCCGGGACCGAAGCGCGTGCGTCAAAAGGACAACTTCGCGATTTGGGCGGGGGCCATCGTCGCGGTCGGCATCCTCTTCATCCTCGTGATGCAGAGCACGAACGACGAAGGACTGATCCAGTACGAAGACGCCCGTCGCAAGTCCGACACGTACAACACGGCCGACATGAAGGCCGCGCTCGACATCATCGAGCAAATTTCGAAAAACTCCGACGCCTACGACCGCGCACAGGACCTCAAGGAACGCATTCAAAAAGACCTCGCGGCGCGCCGCGCGGCCGACGACCTCGCCAAGGAGGAAGCGGTCTTCGACGCGCTCACGAAGAAGTTCCACACGCTGAAGGCGAAGGATCCGGTCCTCGAGCGCGAATGCACGGAGTTCTTGGCGAAGGCCCCGACCTCCTCGCATGTCGCCGACGTCAAACGCTACAAGATCGCCGCTCAACTCGGGTTCGATCCGGAAAAGCGTTGGGCCGACGTCCGCGTCGAAGCCGCCGCCGCGGCCCAACGCACGGAATTCGGGACGGCGTTCAAGACGCTTTCGACCTTCGAGGAGACCGAAGGCGTGAAGGACATCCTCGGCGACCGCATCGCCGCGCTCCGCCGCAGCATGACGACGGAACTCGAGTTGTGGGTCAGTGGGCAGACGAAGAAGGCCCAATCCCTCATCGAGAAGGGTGATCGGGACGGAGCGAAGAAGATCTACGAGGCGATCGTCGCCATTGGTGTCGAGCCGATGGCCACCACCGCCCGAAGCGCGTTGAACCTTCTCAAGTGAAGAGCGATCCTGCGACTTCCCACACTCGTTGACCGTCATCTGCTGCGCGAACTCGCGCTGAACCTCGCGGGCACGGCTTTGGTCGTGCTCGTGGTGTTCTACATCGGCGGCCTTTCGACGCAGTTCGACCGTCGCGCCTACGACGGACTGCCGATGGGGACCATCCTGCGGCAGATCGGCTTCACGATTCTTTCGACGTCGTTCCTGCTCGTGCCGCTGTCGGTGATGGCCACGTGCATCTTCACCTACGGCCGATTCGCCGCCGACGGCGAGTTCGACGCGACCCGCGCTTCCGGGATCGCCCCCTTCAAAACGCTGATGCCCGCGCTCGCCATCGGCGCGGTGGCCATGCTCGCGCTCGGCGTGCTTCAGAATACCGTGATCCCCGACGCGCGCCACGCGGGTCGACGGGTGGCGATCGACGGGTTCGAACAGGTGTCCAACATCTTCCTTCGCAACGACCGCAAGTTGGCGATGAAGGGATTCATCTTCACGTGGTCGGCGGCTCGGCAAGACACGGCGGGTGATCTCGTCCTCGAGAACGTCCTGCTCATCCAATACGACAAGACGACGGGCCTTCCGACGGCGACGACGTCCGCGGCGCGCGCACGTCCTTCCGTCGACACGGAGAAGGACCTTCTGACCCTCGCCCTCGAAGATCTGCGGCGCGAAGAAACGGGCGGACTCGTGCAACGCTACGCCGAACTGACCCAGACGGTCGATCTCGACGCCCTGTGGAACCGCCGCATCGTCGGCCGCGGGGCGCCCGATCTGAGTTACACGCAACTCCTCGCGGAGATGGGTCGCGGCGGCGGGAACCTCCGCCCGACCGACGTCGCCGCGGAGTGGTGGTTCCGTCTCGCGACGTGCGTCGCCGCCTTCCTCGCAGCGGGCATCGGCGCTCCGGTAGGGGTTCTGGTACGCACACGCAATCGCGCGGTGACCTTCCTCGTCGGCCTCGGGATCGTCGCGCTCGTGTTCTTCCCGCTCCTCGCGACCGCGAAGAATCTCGCCGAAAAGGGAACGCTGAGTGCGCCGCTCGCGATGGCGATCCCCATCGGCGTCCTCGCCGTCGCCGCCGCGGTGCTTCACGGAAAGGCGACTCGCGGATGACCCTCGTCGACAGGCATGTCGCGCGACAGTTCGTCGTCACGCTCGCCGTGGTGACGACGACGCTCATCGCCTTGGTCGTCCTCATTCACCTGTTCACGAATCTCGAGAACCTCGAGGCCGCGAAGGTTGCCTTCGCGGAGCGCGGCCTGTCCACGTTCGCGGGGATGTGTCGTCTCTACGCGCTCCTGTTGCCTTTCTACTTGCCGCAGTTCGGACCGCTCACCCTCGCCTTGTCGGCCGCTTGGACCATCGCGCGACTTCATCGCGATACGGAGATGCAAGCCGCGCGCGTCACGGGTATCCCGGAACGCCGCGTGTTGGCCCCGATCGTCGTGATCGGCGCCTTGGTCGGAATCGGGCTCGGCGTCGTGCGCATCGAACTCCTTCCTCGCATCGCCCCGCAGAAGGTTGAAATGGAGAGGATGTTGCGCGGCAAGTCGCGACTCGTCCTCGAAGGGCCGATGGTCGTCGTCGACGGACGCGGTCGATTCGTGTCGGTGCGTTCCTACGAACCCACGACGGGTCTCGCGCGACAGGTCACCGTCATCCCGAGGGACGGCGAAGGGCGCACGCACGTCGCCGAACTTCGGTGGGATCCGGAGGGCCCGAAGGGACGCGGGTGGTACCCGCAGACACCGGTAGTCGGCACGCTACCGTTCCCGGAAGGCACCGACTTCACCCCGGACGATCTCGAAATCGACAATCGCGGTACGCGCCATCTGCTCGCGCACGAACTCGAAGGTCTGCGGGCCCGGAATCCGGAACGCCCCGATCTCCGCGTCATGGCTGCGGTGCGCGGCGCCGCGCCGTGGATGCCGCTCGCGCTTCTTTTGCTCATCGTTCCGCTCGTCACGCGCTTGGGCCGCACCCACGCGATGATGGCGGTCGGCGTCACATTGGGGATCACGCTGTCCTACTTCGCCCTCGAACGGTTCCTTTTGGAACTCGCCGAACGCAACGCGACGGTCGACCCGGGCTTCGCGGTTTGGGCTCCCCTTCTCGCCTGTGCGTCGTTCGGCTTGCTTCTTTGGAACGACGCCTGAAGTCCTCTAGAGAAGGTCGCGCAGAGTCTTCAGTTTGAGCAGCGCTTCGAGAGGCGTCATCCGGTCGGGATCGACGTCCTTCAACGCTTCGCGGACCGGGTCTTCCGGCTCCGAAAAAAGTCCGAGCTGGGTGACGCTCTCGCGCGGCGCCACCGGCGAAGCATTGGGCTGCGCTTCGAGCGTCGTAAGGACGCCCTTCGCGCGATCGAGCACGCGCCGCGGCAATCCTGCGAGGCGTGCGACGTGCAATCCGAAAGAACGGTCCGTTCCTCCGTCGACGATGCGATGGAGGAACGTGATCTCGTCGCCCCACTCGCGGACGGCGACCGACGCGTTCGCGGCGCCTTCGAGCGTCGCACCGAGTTCGACGAGTTGGTGGTAGTGCGTCGCGAACAACGCGCGACAGCGGATCTCGTTGCCGAGGTACTCGGTGATGGCCCATGCGAGAGCCAATCCGTCGTACGTCGACGTCCCGCGTCCGACTTCGTCGAGGATGACGAAGCTCTTCGCGGTCGCGTGATTGAGGATCCCCGCCGTCTCGATCATCTCGACCATGAAGGTCGAGTTGCCGCGGGCGAGTTCGTCGCTTGCGCCGACGCGCGTGAAGATGCGGTCGACCAACCCGATACGCGCCGAACCCGCGGGAACGAACGCTCCCGCCTGCGCCATGAGGACGAGCAACGCGCACTGGCGGATGTACGTCGACTTGCCCGCCATGTTCGGACCCGTGATCACGATCAGACGACGCCCGTCGTCGAGGATCAGATCGTTCGGAACGAAGGCTTCCGCACGCGGCTGCGTCGCGAGGACCGGGTGCCGGCCTTCGCGGATCTCGATCTCGATGCCGTCGTGAACTTCCGGACGACACGCGCGCGTTTCACGGGCCACCTGAGCCAGTCCCGCGAGGACGTCGATCTCGGCGAGGGCGCGCGCGGTCGCCTGAATCATCGGCAACGCGGCGAGCACGTCGTCACGCAAACGCGTGAAGATCCGGTACTCGATCGCGTGGATACGTTCTTCGGCGCCGAGCACCTTCGTCTCGAACTCTTTCAGTTCCTGGGTGATGTAGCGCTCGGCGTTCTTCACGGTCGAACGCCGCACGTAGTCGACGGGCACCTTGTCGCCGTGGGTGTTCGTGATCTCGATGTACCAACCGAAGACGCGGTTGTACGCCACCTTGAGGGTCGGGATTCCGGTGCGTTCGATCTCGCGCTGCTGGAATTGCGCGATCCACGAATGGCCGTCGGTCTTCAGAACATGGAGACCGTCGAGTTCCGCGTCGAATCCGCTTCGGATGAAGCCGCCCTCCTTGATGGTGACGGGCGGGTCGTCCACCAACGCGCGCTCGAGGAGATCACGCAGTGCGGAAAGATCGGGAATGCCGTCGACGCAACGACGCAGCAGCGCGGACCCGAGCCCGTCGGTGGCCTCGCGCACCGCGGGCACCTTCCCTATGGATGCACGGAGGGCGACGAGTTCGCGTGCGGTCGCTCTCCCGCAGGAGAGGCGCGCCAACAAGCGATCGATGTCCTGGACGTCGGCGAGCGCCGCCCGCACGGCGGCGTGCCGGTCCGTCGCATCGAGCCATTCCGCGACGGCGTCCTGTCGCTCCACGATCGCCTCGCGCGAGGCCAACGGTTCGAGCAGCCATTGTTTGAGCAGTCGCGCGCCCGCCGAGGTGCGCGTGCGATCCATCGCATCGAGGAGCGACCCCTCGCGCGTGCCGTCGCGCAACGTTCTGACGATTTCGAGCGACGCGCGCGTCACACGGTCCAAGACCACGTGTCCGCCGTGTTCGAGACGTCGAATCCCGTTGACATGGCGAACGTCGTCTTTCTGGGTGTCCTTCAAATAACGGAGCACCGCCCCCGCGGCGCCGAGTCCCTCTTCGAGATCGCCGACGCCGAAACCGTCGAGGGTCCGAACCCGAAGATGTTCGTGCAGCAGGCGGCGACCGTCGTCGGGATCGAACATCCAGTCCGGCTGCGGCGATCGAGGCTTGTCGAGCAGGGCGAGGATGTCGGCGTACGCACCATCCTTCGCGAGGGCCGACTCGGGGACCACGATTTCGGCCGGATCGAGGCGGGTCAACACTTCGGCGAGGTCCGCGACCGGAACATCGCCCGCGCGGAATTCGCCCGTCGAAAGATCGACGATCGCGACGCCCGCGCCGCGCTTGCCGACGACGAACGCGCCGAGATAGTTCGCGTCGCGATCCGGCAAGGCGCCGTCTTCCGTCAACGTGCCCGCGGTGATGACGCGGGTGACGCCGCGCTCGACGATCCCCTGCGCCTCCTTCGGATCCTGAAGTTGATCGCAGATGATCACCTTCTCGCCGAGTTTCACGAGGCGCTGCACATATTGATCGACGTTGCGTACGGGGACGCCCGCCATCGGAATCGCGGTCGGACCTTTGTCCCGCGACGTGAGCGTCAGCCCGAGGAGTCGGGCGGCTTTTTCGGCGTCGTCGAAGAACAGCTCGAAGAAGTCGCCCATGCGGAAGAAGAGCAACCCGTCGGGGTGCTTCGACTTCACGCCGAGGTACTGCTGCATCATCGGCGTGGTCACGGCGTCGCTCCGTAAACGCGACGCCCCGACCATTCGAGCATCTGATCTTCGAGCGACATCGGATGGGTGATCGTCGCGTCGACGACGGCCCCCGACGCGTCCCGCACCGGCACCAATCTCGGGAAGACGAATCCGGTGTAGGTCGTGGTGTCGTGCTTTTCCCAACGGGCCACGACTTCGTCGCGCAGGGCGGGATCGAAACGGACGCCCCACGTCTCCACCAGTCGCTTCGCGCCTTCGAAGTCGCCTTCGGACTTCACGCGTTGGACTTCGCGCAGGAGAACCCCGACCGCGTCGCGGAACGCTACGACGTCCGAAAGCACGACGTAGCGCTTTCCGTCGCGTTCGACCTCCGAGAGTGCCGACGATTCGGCGAGGATCCAACGCACGATCATCTGACGATTGCGCATATGGTCCTCTTCGAGTCGGTCTCCGGATTTGACGCGCCGCAACTGCGTGATCGCTCCGTTGCGCGCGTACGACTCGTAGCCCGCGCGGGCCACCGCTTCGACGTCGTCGACGAGGCCGAGTTCCTTCATGCGAGGATCCGCGAGGAACCACAGCGCGACCAAATCCGCGCGCGCCTCTTCGATGGTGGACGCGTATTCGCGCAACCACTTCGCCGGATCCCCCGCGCGGTTCGGGGCCTGACGTCCCGACCCGTGTCCGATGATTTCGTGGAGATCCGTGTGCAATTCGTTGGCGAGACGACCATACGCCTCCGCTCGGGCATATTCGGCGTCGTCGAAGCACCACTCGCGACGCGCCGCCGCCACCGCGCTCCGCTCGTAGGCTTCGCAGATGTTCGCGAGACTGACGGACTTCGAGCCGTGCGTTTCACGGACCGCTTGATCGTTCGGAAGGTTGATACCGATCGGCGTGACCGGGCCGGAATCACCCGTTTCGATCAGGACGTCGATGGATCGCGCCGACACGCCCGTCACTTCGGGCTTGCGGTACGCCGGATCGAACGGCATGCGGTCTTCGAACCACCGCGCGGATTCGGCGATCGCTCGCAAGCGTCCGGCTTTGACCGGATCTTCGATGGAAACGATGCCTTCCCACGACCCCTTGCGGCCCCGAGGATCGACGTAGACCTCGATGAACCCGTTCACGGTATCCACCACCGGAGTCGCGTCTTCCACCCACGCCACGTCGTACGCGATGCGGTCGGCCTCGTCGCCGGATTTGTGGAAACGAATCAGCGCTTCGAGCGCGCGACGCGTCGGAGCTTCCGCATGGGGCAACGCCGCCTCGAGATGACCGATCACCTTCGAAAGCGGCTCCTCGTAACGGCCGGGCGGAATACCCCGCGCCGCGTCTCCCGCGCGCCACGGAATCTCGATCGGACGGCCGTTCGGACCGATCTCCACGTCCGAGTTCAGGGCATACTTCTCGTCGAAGTTGACGAGAGTGCGTGTCGTCACTCCGCTCCCGTAGAACGTGCAGGCGGACGCCTCGAGGACGTCGACACCCGGCTCGGGGCTTTTCGCGGTGAGCATCGGTCGGTACGTCGGATCGAACAGCATCGCGTCGTGACGCCGAAGGAGATCGTCGACGGACTCGCCCGGCCGCAACGGCAGCCGGGCTCCGAGCGAGACCGCGAGGTGAACGGCGTTCGCCCACGTCGCACGATCGAGAGTCAGCGTTTCCTTCTTCGACGTGATCGCGTGATAGGGTCCGTTGTTGATCCAGAAACGCTTGACGTAGGTTTCGACGGCGCGGGCGGTGGCGCCCGAAAATGCCGATCGCTTCAGATACACCTCTTCGATCAACGCGAGGAGTTCCGCACCGCCCCGGGTCTTTTGATCGAAATAGATCGGCCGCCCCGCGATCGCCGCCTGCGTGAGATGCCACGCGAGGACGCGCGCTTTCACGGGCAGCGCATCGAAAGAGTCGCAACGGCACTGGACGACCGCCGCGTCGCCGACCTTCTCGAGGAGGTGGCGGGGCTCTTCCTTCCCGGACCGGGGGGCGCTCATGTCACCCCTTCGGCGGGCCCTGGTAGGTCACGAACGACGTCGGCGTCTCCCACACCTTGATCTCGTGCAGAGGGAGGTCCGACAACTTGCGCCAAATCCAAATCGCGATGAACTCCGCGCTCGGGTTCGGAATGATTTCGTTCAGGTAGGTGTGGTCGAGCACGTTCACGACGCGCTCGGCGACGACCTTCTTCAGCGACATGAAGTCGAACGCCATCCCCGACCAGGTATCGAGGGGGGCTTTCACCGTGACCCGCAGTTTGAACGTATGGCCGTGAAGGTGTTCGCACTTGCCGTGGTAACGGGGCAGGTTGTGTGCGGAATCGAACGTGAAGTCCTTGGAGACGAGGAGGTGGGTCCCCGGCTCGACGGGCATCTCTTCGGCGACCGTGGTCTTCTTGTAGAGCGCCTGGTGCAACTGCGGGAGCCCTTGCGGGGCCGCGGCGCCACCGAGCGCGGCTTCGATCTCCTCCCGGACGAGTTGGAGGCCCTGGATCGGGAGGAGGAGGTTGCGCAACTGACCGAGGGCCTCGCCGACCCCCTCGAGGACCCAACGATTCACCGACATATCGGTGGAACGATACGCCCGGCACCCGGCGACGACCGCGCACTTGCCGAGGGTTTCCGCGAGTTCGGCCTTGGGCAGCGTGATCGCGACGAGAAGGGTGTCGGCGCGGGGGCAGTCGCCGGATTCCGGCGCGTTGGGGTCCATCGGTGCCATGGGTCTCCACCTTAGCCTCCCGGCCCTCCCACTTCCAATCCGATGGGTTCGCCTGCGTTGACCCCCCGCACCCCGGGGCTTATCATCCGCCCCCGCGTCGGAGTCTCCGGGCTCCGGCGGGATAGGGATCAGCACGGATGGAGACTGCGACGCCGCGGCATCGTGGTTGCTTGACGTCCGTGGGAAGAGGGGGCCTCACCCCCCCGATGGGCCGGGATTGATCTCGGCCAGGAACTTGGAGTGATGTGAACATGACGAGGCTTCGCAGCATCTCGGCCCTCACGGCCGTGTTTGGGGTCGTACTCGCCGTTGGACTGACGGGTTGCGGCGGCGGTGGTGGTTCCTCCGGAACGACGACCGTCCCGAATTCGCTCACGGAAATCCGCGTGCAGGGCGTCACGACCCCGCTTTGGCAAAACGTGTCCGGCACGCCCACGTCGCCGCCCGTTTGCCCGACCGGCGTGTTCCTCAACGCCTCGATCACCTTCACGTTCAACGGCGCCGTCAGCCAAGCCTCGCTCCCGCCCCTCGGCGGCCTCGCGCAGGGTTCGGTGAACATCAGCACCACGAACGGCGGAACGACGTCGATCGCGCAAGGCTCGTTCACCGTAGTGGACGATCCGACGCTTCCCGCGGGCAACAACCGTCGCGTGATCTTCACCCCGACGCTGCCCGCATCGGCGACGAATCCGTGCGAATCCGGCTACACGGCCGGCGTCGGCACGCCGGTCGTCGCCGGTGGCGCCACCTTCTCGATCTTCGTCCCGAAGGCCGGAAATTCGACGCAAATCGTCGTCGTCGACAATCAGCCGCTCGCGACGGAAGCGGTGACCTGCTTCAAGACTTGCCCGTGCCCGCAGCCGGTTCCCGCGACCGAATGCAGCGCGGTGTCGACCGACATCGCGGTCGGTCCTCCCTCGGTCATCGCGACGACCCCCGCCACGGCGGACGTTCCGACCGGTTCGGTCGACCCGTGCGCCCTCCCGGGCAACCAGGTCGTCGTCACGGTCAGCGAACCGATCTCTCCGGCGAATATCAACGCGCAGAACGTCAAGCTGATCAACACCCTCTCGGGCCTCCAGGTCCCCGGCACGGTGACGTTCACGCAGGGCGGTTCGGGCGGCGTCCCGGCGACGCGCTCGCGTATCACGTACACCGCGTCGGCCCCGCTGCTCGGCTCGACGATCTACGAGATCACGTTCACGAACAACATCCGCGACTTCGGCAACAACCCCATCGTCACGAACGCCGCGAATCCGACGCAGCGTTTGCGATTCCAAACGAATCCGGTGAGCTTCGTTCCCGGAACGCCGATCTCGGAATCCTTCAACTCGCCGGTGAATCTCGGCGCCTCGACGGGTGCGATCAGCTGGTCGTCGACGGGTTCGGTCATCGCGACCTACCCGCTCGAATACGTGGGCAACGGCAGCAACGGCGCGTTCACGCCGGCCGCCGGTACGAACACGCTCGACACCAACGCGACCCAGGGCATCTTCAACTACACGTCGGTGCTCATCAACGCGGGCGTGACCGTGCGCGTGACGGGTGACTACTTGTGCCACTGGCGCGTCCTCGGCGACGTCACCATCAACGGCACCGTCAACCTCTCGGCCGGAACCAACCCCGCGACCGCCGCGGTCGGCACCGCCGAACAAGGCGCGGCCGCGGGTCAGTTCAACAACGGCGGCACCACGTCGCCGAACATCGTGCGCGGCGGCCGCGGCAACGCGGGTGGCGGCGACGGTGGTCGCGGTTCGTGGAACGGCGCCGTACGTACGGAGATCGGCGAAGCCGGCTTCGGCGCGCGTGTTTCGGGCACGGCGAATCCGGGCCCCGCGGGCTCGAACGTCTTCTACGGCGGTGGAGCCGGCGGTGACGCCGGATTCTTCCCGGGCGCGGCCGGCGAATTCGGTGGTCTCGGCGGCGCGGGTGGTTCCGCGGGAACGACGGGCACGGCGGGTTCGCCGCGCAACACGACGCCCGCGTACCCGAACTGTACGGTCAACACGACGGGTATTCAGGCGATCGCGCAAGCGACCGGCATCCCGCCCATCTTCGTCTCGCCGATCAGCGAGCAGAGCGCAGGTTCGGGCGGCGCCGGCGGCGGCGACCACTTGGACAACGCTCTCACCGCACCGCAAGCCGACGACCAAGGCGGCGGTGGTGGCGGCGGCGGCGGCAGTCTCCGCATCTCGTGCGTGGGCAACTACGCACAGGGTGCATCGGGTGCGGGCATCATCACCGCGAACGGCGCGGTCGGCGGCGCGGGCTCGACGAACGCGGGCTCCGGCGGCTCCGGCTCCGGCGGTCAGGTGTGGGTCCAGGCGTTCTCGTCGATCACCGTGAGCTCCGCGTCGACGATCAGCGTCGACGGTCCGCTCCGTCTTTCGACGACGGGTTGCGCGGCCGGTGCGGCCGGTGACGGCGGCGAAGGCCTGATTCAGTTCGAGGCGGGTGTCGGCACGCCGAGCTCGACCTTCACCCGCTCGCCGGGTGCGGTCTTCACCACGGCTCCGTTCCCGTTCTCGGCGGGCGTCACGGGCACGGTGACCTCGACCTTCTTCGACACGACCTACGGGGCTCCGGACTTCACGTCGGCCACCGAGTCGAAGACTCAAGGCGACGCCGCGGGTGCGACGCTCCTCATCGCGTACGAAGGTGCGCCTGAATCGACCGCGACGCCGGGAACGCCCGACGTGACGTTGGTCAAGTCGACGCAGGGTGGGCAGCCCATCACGGCGGCCAACCTCGATGCGCTCGACGGCTACCGCTTCATCCGCTTCAAGATCACGATCACCTATCCGGCTCCGCCGGCGACCCCGGCCAGCGCTACGCTGCCGTCGGTCCAGGACATCACGATCAACTACAACATCGCGCCGACCTGCCCCTGAGGCGGACTCGACGGTGATGCGCGACGCGGGGGCCTTTCGGGGCCCCCGCGGTCGTTTCAGGACCCGACGTAGCGGTCGTAGAGCACGCGGGCGTGCGCCGGATCACGCGTGCCGCGAATCAATGCGCGTCCATCGTCGAAGACGGTGATCTCGTGCTGCGGGACCCGGAGGGTCAATGCGAAGCCGTTCGTCGACACGTCACCGACGTCGGCGAGACGCTCGCAAAGGGACGCGAGATTGACCGTACGTCGCCCCGCGGGAATCACCTGCACCGCGTCGCGACCGCAGTAGGTCACGACGCGATCGCGCGCCCCGCCCTCGAGGAACACGAACTGTCGACGACCGCAGGTCGGGCAATCCGCGTCGGGCTTCGATTCGGAACCGACGGAAGCGACACGGAACGGCCAGAGATCGACCGAGATGTAGCCGCGCCGCACCGAACGCGCGTCACCCACGAGGAGCTTCAACGCTTCGGCGACCTCGAGGGCGGCGATCATCGTCGCGGCCGGCGCGATGATCCCCGTCGTCTCGCACGTTTCGACGCTTCCCGGCGGGGGCGGGTCGCGGAAGAGACAACGCAAGCACGGAGTCTCTCCCGGGATGATGACCGCCGAGAGTCCTCGCGCACCGACGCAACCTCCGTAGATCCACGGCACGTCTTCACGCACGCACCAATCGTTCAGGAGATAACGCGTGGCGAAGTTGTCCGTGCCGTCGATGACGAGGTCGGGTTCTTCCAAAAGGTCGTCGATGGTGTCGGCGCGCACGTCCGCGACGCGGGCGACGACGTCGACCGTCGGGTTGAACGCGAGCAGATGTTGACGAAGGGCGACCGCCTTCGGCAGACGTGCCGCGGCATCGGCTTCGACATAGAGGGACTGACGCCCGAGATTGGATTCCTCGACGACGTCGCGATCGACGATCACGACGTGACCGACGCCGCTGCGGACGAGTTGCTCGGCGACCGATGCACCGAGCGCGCCCGCCCCGATCAGTGCGACACGCGCGTCCAACAACTTTTCCTGCCCCTCAAGACCGATTTTCTTGAGGTCACCTGCCGCGCGTAACGTGCGGCCTTCGGGTCGCGGGGGGCATTCATCCGATGAGAAGGTGTCGGGAGGGCCGGGTCGGATGTCGATCCGTTCCTTGCCCCCTGTGGGACGCCACCTTACGATCCCTCGGCGAAAGCCGCCGCGATTTTTCCGGCCGAGATCCTCCCTCCGTGACTCACGACGCCTCCGCGCTCTTCAAGAACGCCCGCTCGCTGTGGTTCCCCGTATCGGTGAACGCGGCCGTCCTCGGGACGTTGGGCGTGATGGCGTTTCACGGCGCCTCGTGGATCCTCGCATCACTCTCGGGCAACCCCTCCGGTGCCGCCTACCGGGTCGAGGGGTTCCTCGTCGGCATGACGGAGCTCCTTCGAGGACGTTGGCCCGGAGACGGCGGCTGGGTGTTCATCGGCCAGTTGATCGTCGCCTATGTGCTTTGGGCGCGGCTCGCGCCCGCCATCGCCCGCATCACGGCCGTGCGCGTCGCGAAGGATCACTACATCACGTTGGCGGAAGCCGTGGGTTTCTCACGCGTCCACTTCAACACGACGCTGTTGCACGTACCCGCGATCGCTCTTCCCGCGGGATTCTGCGCCGGAGTCGTCGCACTCATCGGTGCGATCGCGCAGTTGTGGGCGCCGGGCTGGATCGTCGGGGCTTTGCTCCTCCCCGTCGCCGTCCTCTGCACGGCGATGTTCGGAGCCCTCGTCGCTGCGGGAGTCGTGTCGTTCCTGTATTTCCCCGCCGCCGTCGCCATCGAAGGCAAGCGAACCTACGACGGACTCGGCAAGACGTTCAACTACCTGCTCGCGCGTCCGTTTTCCGCGCTGACGCACCTCGTGCTCGTCGCCGCATGGTTCTGGGTACTCGACGCATGGGTCTTGGGCGATCTCCGCGAGCGGACGGCGAACCTGCTCGGCCTCTTCAATTTCATCGACCAAGCCTCGTTCCGCGACATCGTCCGCGGAAACACGGCGGTCGATGGCCCGGTAGCAACGGCGATCGCCTTCGTGTGGAGCGCCCTTTGGTGGGTCATCACCTGCATCGTTCACGGCGCGTTGATCTCGTGGGCCTTGGCGGCGTGCACATCGTCGTGGCTCATCCTTCGCCAGGACATCGACGGCAACGAGCTCACGCAGGTCGTCGACACCGCCGAGCTTGCGATCGATCCTTCTTGGGAGACCAAGAAAGACTGACGGGCCTCCCGGATCAACCGGAAGGCCCGTCGTCGATGCGCCGTCGCGCGAATCAGGTCACGGAACGATCGTGACCTGCACCGCGTTCGACGAGTAACCGCTCAGCGTCGATGCCGCGCCGAAGGTGACGTATCCGAACCACAGATTGAGGCCGACGAGCGACGGAGGCAGCGCCGGAATCGCCGACACCGCGGTGCCGAGGCCCTGCGCGTCGAGGATGCCGATGAAGTTCTGGAACAGCGGGCTCACGTTCGCGTCCTGAAGGCCGAGGAACGTGATCGAGTCGACGTAGACCGGAATGACCGCGTTGTTCTGGGAGGGGTCGAGCACGAGGCCCGGCGAGCCGCCCGTACCGGACACCAACATGATGTACGGTGCCCCGATGTTGCTCGGGCCCGCCACCATGTTGAGATTCAGATTCGCGCCGGTCGCGGCGGAGATCGTGTCGACACCGCCGGTGTTGAGCGGCGACTCGTAGAGACGGAAGTCGTCGATCGTGAGAGGACGGCAGTTGGCGTTCGCGACGATGAACTCGCGGTATCCCATGTAGAACGTGCCGATGGTCGGCGTCGCCGAGGTGAACTGATAGCGCGTGCCGTCGAGGACGGACCCCACGGTGCCGCCGAAATAGGCGTCGATGCGATTCCCGGACGTCTGCAGACGGAGGCGTTGCCAGCCGTCGTTGACGCCGGAGACGATCGGAATCGACGCGAGGACGATTTCCGTATCGCCGCCGTTGCCTTCATCGAGAAGGCTGAGCGTCGCGCCGGTCGAGGTGGCGTAGTACGTCCAGTTGACGCCGGTCATGCCCGCCGCGTTGTTCAATCCGGTCAACCCCGGGATCGTGTAGTTGTTGAACGATTCGGTCGTGCCGCGCACGCCCATCGACCACTGCTCGGTATCGGCACCGACGAGGGGCACCGTGCGGATGTACACCCAGCAGTCGAAGGTGATGTCCGACTTCGGCATCGAATTCCACATGGCGGTGTTGCCGCCGCCCGCCGGATCCCAATGGACCATGGCGTAGCCGCCCTGAGGCGACGTGGGAATCACGTTGGGATTGGAGTTCGCGGGATTCGCGGCCGGGATACCCGACGTGATCGGATCGATCACGCGCGGCGCGCGGAACGACCAGCCGAAGTTGGCCACCACGGATTCCGGGACGGCGCCGTCGAACGCATCCGCGTAGGGCAGGATGTTCGGCAGATTGTTGGTCACACCCGGAGACGCCGGAAGCAAACCGAAATCGTGGCTGTTGTTGTTCGTGTCGTAACCGTCGAACCAACGCGACCACGATTGAACGGCGACGTCGTTCGCGGTGAGATTGCCCCAAATCGCCGACCCTTCGATGAGTCCGATCGGGAACGCCGGCGTCGTCGGAGCCTTGCTGCCTTCGTACGTCACCGAGTCCACGACGGAATTGGTTCCGTCGACGAGCGCGGTCGTTTCGATGTCGTTCTCGAAGAGGTTCGTCGAGGCGGTGCCGTTCACGAGCACCTGATTCACGTTCGGCATGAGGGGCGAGCCCATCACGTAGTAGCCGCCCGGAGCGATCACGGTCGTCGCGCTGCCGACGGCACCCGGAATCGTGTAGTCGGGGTTGTTGTCCGTGCCCGGCGTGAGATCCCACGAGCGAAGGATCCAACCGCTGATGTCGACGGCGGTCGTGCCGGCGTTGTAGAGCTCGACGAACTCGCGGTCATCGGTACCCGCATCGTCGTACTGGATTTCGTTGATGACGACTTGCGCGCCCGACACCGCACACAACGTCGCGACGCCGAGAAGGAACTTCAATGACTTCACGTGAATCTCCGGGTCGGAGCGAGGCGGAATCCTTCCGCATCGGCGACGACCGTGCACACGTCAAGGATAAGTTTTTCCGGGCCCGCGGTCAAAACCACGCGGTCGGGATCCGGCCACTTTCTCCCGCGCGTTTCGCCACGCGACGGCAAGTCCTTGGCCGCGCGCCCTTAACAACTTCATCGTTCCTTCTCGAACTCGTCCCCTTTCGTCCACTTCGGACGTCGATCGGCGTCGGCGACGCGGCTCAAGACGGCGAGCCACAGCCGCAAATCGTCCACGGCTCCGTCGAGGCGCCAACGCGCGTCGATCTCATCCGACGGTTGGTGATAGTGCAACGCCGTATAGGACCGCTGCACGGAGCGGCGCGTGTCGCCGTCTTCGAGGAAGTCCGAACCGCTGCCCGGGTACACCGATGGGACGCCGATTCGCGCGAAGTTGAAGTGGTCGGACCGATAGAACATGCCCGTCTCCGGATTCGCGTCGGGCAACACCTTGCGACCACGCGTGGAAGCTTCGGCGAGGACGTCTTCCGTCAACGTGCTGCGTCCGTACCCGACGAGCCGGAGATCCCGGGTGCGCCCCCAGATGTTCATGCCGTCGAAGTTGAAGTTCGCGACGATGTTGCGCCTTTCCCACGTCGGATGCCGTGCGTACCACTCCGATCCGAGGAGCCCCTGCTCCTCGGCCGTCACCGAGAGGAAAAGGATCGAACGTCGCGGCTTGGAGTCCTTCAACGCCCGCGCGAGGGCGAGGAAGCCGGCACAGCCCGACGCGTTGTCGAGAGCGCCGTTGTAGATGGAGTCACCGTTCTTCGGCGTTCCGATTCCCAAGTGATCGAAGTGGGCGGTCACGACGACCGCCTCGTCGCGCAGAAGCGGATCGTGACCTTTCATCACGCCGACCACGTTCGCCGATTGCAAAGCGCGCACGACGTTGCTGGTCGCGACGGAGAGTTGAACATCGAGCGACACGGGACGGAAATCGCGCGACTCCGCCGCCTTCCTCAGCACGTCCAAATCACGCCCACCGAGAGCCGCGAGCTTCCGCGACGCCTCTTCGGTCATCCACATCGCGAGTTCGAGCGGCTGTTCGTCGACGAACGGCAGCCAACAGCGCTCTTGCCCGTGATTCGATTGAACGACTTGAAACGGATACGCCGCCGACGGCGTCGTGTGGATGATGATCGCGCCGACGGCACCTCGGCGCCGCGCCTCTTCGTACTTGTACGTCCAACGCCCGTAGTAGAGACGCGTCTTGCCCGCGAATAGAGCCGGGTCGGACGACGGATCGTCGTTCATGATCAGGACGACCTTGCCGCGAACGTCCACGTCCTTGAAGTCGTCCCAACGCTGATCGGGGGCCGTGATCCCGTACCCGACGAAGACCACGTCGGCCTTGTCGATCCGCGACGTGGGTTTCGGAGCGTAGGCGAAACACGTCCATTCTTCGCGCTCGACGAACAGGGCGCCGCCGTCTTTGGTGAAGGCCTGCAGCGGTCGCGTCACCGTGGAGCGGATCCCGGTGATCGGTACGGGTTGCATCCACGATCCGTCGGCGGCGCCGGGGTTCGACACCCGCGGCCGCCAATCCGTTCACGATGTACTCGCGCGCGCGTAGGTCGCCCGCCGTACCGGGGCCGCGCCCCTCCATCGCGTCGGACGCCAACGCTTCGAGGTCGCGACGCAGCCCCTCCTCGTCGATCGTCGATTCGCGCGCAGCGAGATCGACGATTCCCGCCGAGCGCGAGGAGACCTCCGTGGAACCACAACCCACCACGACGAGCGCGGTGACGACGAGTACGAGAAAGCGCATGATGCGGGAGACTAACGGCTCGGCCACCCGAACGCTCCCGTCGCGTCCGCGGCGGTTACCCTCGCACCGGCCGGAGATACTCGAACCCCTCGCCCTCGAGAACGGAGCGCTCGAAGCCGGAGAGTCCTTCACCCGGCGCGATGTAGAGGCCGCTGCCCTGCACCTGCGTGAAGTTGAGCATCGGGAAGACTTTCACGAGGCGCGCATAGGTCGCCCGATCATGGAACGCGGCTTCGGCGATATCGCAGGTTTCGCCGAGAGTCAGGTCCGCGCTCGAACCCGTTTCGACCAGAAAAATGGCCGAGACGAGTACGAGAGATCCACCCCGACCGAAATCCGCGTCGGGCCAGCCCGCCATGACCTCGAGTCCGCTCGCCCATTCTTCGTAGGCGGCGGGCCCTCCGTCGCGCAGCAGATCCCACGTGCCGAGGACCGCCTGCGGCATGAAGTCGGCCATCGCGGCGGCGGCTCGCGACCAACATTGCCGCTGCCCGAGGACGTTCGTCGACTTGCGATGGTCGCGCACCGTCCGACCGAGCTCGGAGCGAAGCTCCTCGCGCCCCTTCGATTCGAACGCCAATTGCACTCCGAAGAACGTACTCATGATCCGACTCCCGATCCGCCGCGCCCCCACGTTCCGCCGGTCGACGTCGCGGAGCGCGGACCGAGCCCCGACATCACGGACGCTCGTTGCGACGCCCCTCCGTCCAACGTCCGACCGCCGATCGTCGTGCCGCGCTGTGTCGCACGGTACGACGCATCGGTATCGGTCCAACCCGATCGCGCGCCGCCGAACCACCCGTAGCGGTAGAGCCACCAGTACGGCAATCCCGACCGATACGACGAGGACGTCGCGCGTCGCGACGACGGCTGCGACGCGGGCTGCGACGCCGCCGTTTCCGCGGTCACGTAGGAATCCGGCGGCGGAGAGCCGATTGTGGTGAACCCGAGATGCCGGACGTCGACGCCCGCCTTCTCGAGGCCGACGAAGAGATCGACGAGATCGTCCTGCTCGACGGTCTTGCCCGACTCCGGTCTCACGTAGAGCACCTTCTTCACGCCGAGCTTCGTGAACGCCTCGACCGACGGTAGGCGCGCCGTCGAACGATTGTCGAAGACGTCCTGCTGATTGGCGTAGGGCGCGAGCCGATCTCCTTCGAGCGCGAAGACGACCGGACGGTCGACGTCGGTCGGACGCTTCATCAGTCTCGGTCTCCAATAGAGGAGAGCACCGAGAGTTTCGTGCGATTTGACGACTCCGCGACGGTGCGGGACGTTGTCCATCGTCATGACGACGTCGGCGAACCCCGCGAGGCCGGCTGCGGCCGCGACCGACTGGGGCCCCGGGAGATCGAGGATGACCGCGAGATCGCGCGAGGCCCCGAGCCCTTTGAGCGACTCGGCGAGCGTCGCTCCCCTGTCGTGCGCTTGGCGGTCCGCCGGAGCGACGGACGGACGGATCCACGAGCCGTCGACGCGCGCCTTGAATCCCGCGTCCGCGGGAACGTCCGTCAAGATCCGCACTCCGAACGGACGCAGGTCGGGAACGATCGGCAGGAGGTCCTCCGACAACGTCAAGGCTCCGGCCTGCCACGCGGTACTTCCGTCGACGTCCGTTTCCGACGGCGACTGCACCGTCGGAACGATCCGCGACGCCGCTTCACGTGCGGCGACCGCCGCGCGATCGTCGCGCACGGAATTGACGACCCCGACGACGATCGATACGAGGATGCCGCCCACCGCGACCACGACCAACGTATTGGCCCATCGCGTCTTCGAAGGCGCCGCGTCGTTCCCTCGACCGCGCGCCCAAGTGTCGAACGTCGCGCCCTCGAGCGTCAGGGCGGGCGCCGCGGCGGGGAGGCCCGCCGCGGAGAATCTGACGGCGATCAACGTGCGGCTGTCGAAGAACGCCTCGACGAGAAAGTCGTCCGTCGGCTCGTTCATGGGATCACCCTCACGGGCGCACCGAGCGCCGTTCCGTCGGTCGGGCCGTCCGAAACCCGGGCGTAGACGCCCGACGGCATCGACCCCATCATCCAGACACCGAGATTCACCTGCTCTCCGCGGGACGTGCGTACCGGATCGAATCGACGTTGAGCGATCCAGCGACCGGGGCGTGCCGCCGCGAGCGTCGCTGCGAAAACGGCATCGTCGACTTCCGTTCCGACGACGACATCTTCGCCTTCGCATCCGTAATCGGACTTGAGCACCCATGAGGTGCGCTCGCGGCGAAGGCGTGCGAGGTCCATGGATTCGAGGAACCGGGTTTCCGGAAACGCCGCATGGACCAAAGCGCTTCGTTCACGACCGATGCGATCCGGGTGTTCCCATGCCAACGCGACGAGTCGCTTGTTCTGCGACAGAGCGGTCCCGAAAGGATTGACGACGTTGACCGTTCCGTGCGCGCACGCATCGGCGATCAGAGCGGTTTCGCGTTCGAGCGGTGCCGCATCCGAGGGAGGATCTTCGTCGATCCATACCGGTTCGCGAGCCGCCCACCAGTCCGTCTTGTAATGACGCACGACGAGGTCGCAGGGTGTATCGAAGAGCCCGACGCGATGACCGCTCATCGCCTGAAGATTGAACGGGGAGCCGCGCACGACGCGGAAGCCGACCGATTCGAGTCGCGCCTGCATCCAAGCGAGGTGGTTGTGATCTTCCGTCATCTCCGTGGGGGCGATCAATCCGACGACGGCGTCTTGCGGACGGCATCCCGCGGCTTCGATCATCATCGCGACCCAACGTGCCTCGAGCAACGACGACGGATCGCGCCCCGGCGCTCCGCGCCGATTCGCTCGATCGCCGATGGCCACCGTCTCGGCGAATCCGGTCGGCGTGTCGCTGTTCACTTCACACGCGACGGCGCCCTCCACCGTTCGAAAGACGTCCACGCGCGCGGCGGCGAGCCACCGCGGGGCATCGATACGGGCGAGGCGTTCGAGACTCGGCGAGATCCCGAGCGCGCGGAGAAGGATCGCGTCGTTCGCCGCGGCCGCCACCAGTTCGTCGACGGCGCGGCACGCTTCGACGGCGGCACGCGCAACCCCCTTGAGTTCGCTCGTCGTCAAGATCACGGGCTCGTCGGTGAACCGACGGACGCCGTCGACCCACGGATCTTTGATCCGAGGATCGCGAAGCACGCCGTCGTCGGCGATTTCGGACGTCACCATGACGCCGTCACCGCGAGTGCGGCAAAAAGGTACCCGAGTCCTTCGACTCCGCCGCACCACACGTCGCGATCTTTCGCGATGCGCGCATCGAGATCCGCGGGGGACATGCCGAGGACCACCCGCGCCACGATCCACTGACGGAACGGATAGAGCGCGACGACCCACGCGACGGATTTCAAGAATCCGGGAAGCGCCCGGTCCCACCCTTCGAAGGGTCCCGAGGCCGACGCCGCGACGACCAGCGCCACGCCGAGATGCAACCCGGCGGAACTCAGAGCGGCCGCGAGGTTGCCTCCCGACACTTCGTCGTGGTCGCGGTACGTGGTGACGATGCGATGCAGCGCACAGACCGCGACGAGAGCGACCCAGCAAATCACCGCGAACACGGAGGCGACGATGAACGATTCGGAATCCACGCCGCCGAAACACGCCGAAGCGACCGCGGCGACACCGAGGACGTGGGCGGTCGCTTGGACGGAGGCGGCCGCATTCGCGCCGCTCTGCGATCCGAGTCCACGCGACGGGTAGGCGAATCCGACGATCAGGTAGCCGAGCGGCAACGCAAGAAGGGCTCCGGCCACGTGAATCGCCGCCCAAAGGAAATGCGTGCCGTCGACGGTCTTGAGGCGCTCGAGCAGCGTCCCCGACTCGGGGAGACGCTCGGAGAGCGCGACCAACGCATGTTCGAGGGACGCGATGAACGTCGCCACGAACGCGAGGCCCAACGCCCCTCGGAACAATCTTCCGGAATCGGGTACGCGTCCCGGTGTTGGCGTTGCCGTCATCCTTCAACCGATCTGCGGCGCGTGCCGCGATGCCGATCAAGCGTAGAGACTCCGACCGAAGGGAGCAAGCGTGGTTCCGGACGCCTACGATGCGCGCCATGAACCGGGAACTCGCCGAAAAAGATCGTCGCCTCACGGAATGGTGTGCCCTCCACGGCTACGAAGGCATCCTGCTGCGCACGCGTGCGAATGTGGCGTGGATCACGGGTGGTGCGGATGTTTGCGTCGATGGCGGGAACCCTCTCGGCGTCGCCGCCGTCCTGTGGACGCCGACGCGCAAGTGGCTTCTCACCGATACGATCGAGTCCCGTCGGATTTCGGAAGAAGCGGCACCTCCTGGGTTCGAGGTGTCGGCGCGCGACTGGTTCCTCCCCGCCGCCGCTCCGAAGGGCCGCCTCGCGACCGACTGGCCCGAAGACCCGATCGCGACGTTGCGGGCGTCGCTGACCCCCGACGAGATCACCCGTTATCGGACGCTCGGAGTCGAAGTGTCCTCCGTCATGGAATCCGTGCTCAAAGATGCGCGGGTCGGCGATTCGGAAAGCGAAGTCGGCGGACGTCTCGTCGGCGTGCTCGCGATGCGGGGCATCCGCACACCGGTGCTCCTCGCGGCGGCCGACGGGCGCATCGCGGCCTATCGTCACCCCGTGGCGACCGACCGACGCATCGAGAAGGCGTTCATGCTCGTCGTCTGCGCGGAGCGCGGAGGCTTGGTCGTCGCCATGACGCGTCTCGTCCACTTCGGGGCCATGCCCGCGGATCTCGTCGCCCGCCATGAAGCCTGTTGTCGTGTCGACACCCGCATGCGGAACGCGACGCGTCCCGGACGGCCGTTGGCCGACATCTTCGCGACGGCGCAACGCGCCTACGCCGACGAGGGCTTCGACGGCGAATGGTGCTTCCACCACCAAGGCGGACCGATCGGGTACCGCACGCGCGACGCGATCGCTCTGCCGGAGGGTCCCGGAATCGTCGCCCGACGGCAGGCGTTCGCGTGGAATCCCTCCATCACGGGCACGAAATCCGAGGACACGATGCTCTCGGACGGATCGACGATCACGGAGACGACCGACTGGCCCGTCGGCGACCACGGACGGCCGCTGTGGCTCGTCCGCGCGGGACGCGCGCGCGTCCGACGCTAGAGGCCTTTGAGAGCGAGCAAGAGCGACTCGCGGTGCTGGATCCACGCTTGCAGGACGTCGTTCGACGGCGTGTGCTCGAGCGTGATCACGCC
>CAIWVZ010000352.1 GCA_903916245.1 uncultured Planctomycetota bacterium
CGTTCGTTTCGATGGTCACGTGGTAGATCGGGGATTTCGTCCGTATCATCTTCCGGCGGCCTCGTCCGCCGGGAGATCCCGATCGTGACCAAGAACCCTCTCATCGTTTCGCTCGCCCTCACGGCGGCGGTGTTCGCCCAAGCGCCGAAGGCTTACGGGTCGTTGGCCGACATCAACAAGGCCTTCGACGCCGAAGCCACCGCCGCCGCGAAGAAGGTGACGGCGGGTCGTCTCGCCGCCATCGAAGCGTACGTCGGCAACGCGAAGAACGCGGCCGCGACGGATCTCGGCGAAGCTCGACTCCGTGCCGCCGAAATCGCGATGGAACTCGAGAAGCCGGAAGTCGCGAAGGGACACGCCGAAAAGGCGATCGCCGCGCTCAAGGGCGGCGACGGCAAACAGGAAGATCTCGCGAACGACGCACGCCTCATCCTCGGTCAGGCGTTGACGCAAACCGGCGCTCCGGTCGCGAAGGTTTCGGAAGCGTTGAAGCCCATCATCGACGCGGCCGACATGACCAAGGGACAGAAATCCGTCATGGGCGGCCTCGAAGCCATGCAGGCTTTGTCGGAAGCCATGGTCGACGCGGGTGACGCCGCGGGTGCCCTCAAGGCCTGGGAAGAGTGGCACGACCGCATGGCCCATCCGCAACTTCAGCAGATGGCGAAGTCCGAGATGGAGAACATCAAGGCGGTGGGCACCGCACCTCTCGCCTTCAACGTGAAGGACATGGCGGGCAAGGACTTGAACCTCGAGCAGTACAAGGGCAAGGTCCTCTTGATCGACTTCTGGGCGACGTGGTGCGGACCGTGCAAGGCGGAGTTGCCGAACGTCATCGAGACCTACAAGAAGTGGAACGCCGCGGGCTTCGAAGTGCTCGGCATTTCGCTCGATCAGGACAAGAACGCGCTCGACGCGTTCCTCAAGTCGAACGACATGCCGTGGCGTCAGCACTTCGACGGCAAGGGCTGGGAGAACGAGATCGCGCAGCTTTACGGCGTGCGTTCGATCCCCGCGACTTACCTCCTCGATCGCGAAGGCAAGATCGTGAAGATGAACCTTCGCGGCGAAGGTCTGAAGAAGGCCGTCGCGAAGCTGTGCGCCCCCGCTCCGAAGAAGTGAGGCGGCGTCGATAGGGCGAACCCCGGTGGTCCGTGAGGGCGCCGGGGTTTCGTCGTTTTCAGGGGACTTTTCGCGGGGCGGCGCGGGGTTTGGGAGCGGTGCGTTCGGGCGTTAGCATTCGGAAGACGTCGAGGAGCCCACGGTGCCGCTACGCGGTGCAGAACGCTCGATCCGCTCCTCCGACGGTTAACGAGCCCTACCCTGAACGCATGAAGCATGTCTCCTGACGGAAAGTCCTCGATCTCCTTCGCCTTCCCCGGTTCCTCCTGCTCGGGCATCGCCTGGGACGGTGAGAACGTCTGGTTGTCCGACGCCGCCGAAAAGAAAGTGTTCCGCATCGACCCCAAGGACGGGCACGTCCTGTTCAGCCTCGCCTTCGAAGGCGAACTCGGCGGGGTCGCGTGGGACGGCAAGCATGTGTGGCAGGCCGAACGGTCTTCCCGCACGGTCTCGCAGGTCGATGCCGACTCGGGCGAGATCCTGAAGGCGATCCGCGTCGAGCACCCGATGGGAGAGCTCGCCGGTCTTTGCCAAGAGGGTGACAGCCTTTGGGTGGCGCTCTCGGGCGTCGGCCAGATCCGCCGCATGAAGGTCGCCGACGGCGGCTTCATGAAGGCTTACCCGACGCGCAGCACCGTGACCGGGGTCGCGGTCGTCGGAAAGCACCTCTACTACGCCGACATGGCGGAGGGGAAGGTGCACAAGCTCGACATTCCGTCGGGCTCGCTCCTCATCTCGTACGACGTCGGCGGCAAGCCCGCGGGCATCTGCCACGACGGGAAGAACTTCTGGATCGCCGACGCGGACGCCAAGACCGTTCGTTGCGTCAAGCTCTGATCCATTCCAACGGGGCGGAGGCGCCAGCGCCTCCGCCGTTGCTCCGGAGTCCGCGATGAGCCAACCGACGGATCGTGTGGTCGAGCGCAAGATGGCGCTCTTCGTCGACTTCGAGAATCTCGCGCTCGGCATCAAGCAGTCGCCGGCCCAATCGTTCGACATCCAGCTCATTCTCGATCGCTTGTTGGAGAAAGGCCGCATCATCGTCAAGCGCGCCTACTGCGACTGGTCGCGCTACCGCGATCACAAAACGCAGATGCACGAGGCCAACATCGAGCTGATCGAGATTCCGAAGAAGAGCATCTCGGGCAAGAACAGCGCCGATATCCGCATGGTGGTCGACGTCATGGACCTCTGCGCGGCGAAGGCCCATATCGACACCTTCGCTCTCGTAACGGGGGATTCGGACTTCTCTCCGCTCGTCTCGAAGCTCAAGGAGAACGACAAGGTCGTGATCGGCTGCGGCATCAAGGCCGCCTCGTCGGAGCTGCTGATCGAGAATTGCGACGAATTCATCTTCTACGACGATCTCGTGCGGCAGAAGCGCGAATCGCCGCACGCGAAGCCGTCGGCTTCGCACGAAGGAACGGGGGAGGGCGTGCGCAAGGCGCGCGAAGCCTTCGCCATCGTGGCCGACGCGGTGCTCGGGCTTCTGCGCGAAAACAAGGACACCATCTGGGCGTCGATGGTCAAGCAGGCCATCAAGCGCAAGCGTCCTCAGTTCGACGAGAGCTACCACGGGTTCAAGACCTTCACCGCGCTTCTCGAAGAAGCCGAGCGTCAGGGCATCGTGAAACTCGAAAAGGACCGCAAGAGCGGCTCTTATCAGGTGCTCGGCTTCGGAGACGAGGTGCGCTGAGCCGAAAGGAGAGGCGATGGATCCCCTTCGATCTCGTCTCGACACCGCCGATCCCGCCTTCGTCGGGAATCTCGCGCGCATGGTCGCGCTCGAAAGCGATCTTCGGGCGCGGCTTTCCTCCGTCGCGGGGGGCGGTTCCGACGACGCCGTGAAGCGCCACCGCGCCCGCGGGAAGGCGTTGCCGCGCGAACGCATCGCGGCGATCTGCGATCCGGGCTCCCCGTTCCTCGAACTGTCGCCGCTCGCGGCCTGCGGTCTCTACGGGGACGAAGCGCCGTCGGCCGGTGTCGTGACCGGCATCGGACGCGTTCACGGTCGCGTGGTGCTCTTCGTGGCGAACGACGCCACCGTCAAAGGCGGCACCTACTACCCGATGACGGTGAAAAAGCACGTTCGGGCGCAGGAAGTGGCTCTCGCCAACAAACTGCCGTGCATCTACCTCGTCGACTCGGGCGGCGCGTTCCTTCCGTTGCAAGCGGAAGTCTTCCCGGATCGCGATCATTTCGGCCGCATCTTCCGCAATCAGGCGCGACTCTCGCTCGACGGCGTGCCCCAGCTCGCCGTCGTCTGCGGCTCGTGCACGGCGGGTGGGGCCTACGTCCCCGCGATGTCGGACGAGTCGGTGATCGTGAAGGGCAACGGGACGATCTTCCTCGGAGGTCCTCCTCTCGTGAAGGCGGCCACGGGAGAAGAAGTGACCGCCGAGGATCTCGGCGGCGCCGACGTCCATTGCCGCAAGTCCGGCGTCACGGATCATCTCGCGCTCGACGAGCCGCACGCGATGCGCTTGGCGCGCGATCTCGTCGAACATCTCGGCCCGTTCTCTCCCGCGCGTCTGCCCGGCGCATCGGAAGAACCGCTTCGTCCTCCCGAGGAACTCGGAGGCGTCATCCCGGCGTCGACGCGTATCCCGTTCGACGTACGTGAAGTGATCCTTCGGCTCGTGGACGGCAGCCGGTTCCACGAGTTCAAGGCCTTGTGGGGGCCGACGCTCGTTTGCGGGTTCGCGCGCATCGCGGGTTACGACGTCGGAATCGTCGCGAACAACGGGATCCTGTTCTCCGAGTCGTCTCTCAAAGGCGCGCACTTCGTCGAGCTTTGCTGCCAACGCAAGATCCCGCTTCTTTTCCTGCAGAACATCACCGGATTCATGGTCGGTCGCCAGTACGAAAACGGCGGTATCGCCCGCGACGGTGCGAAGCTCGTCCAAGCCGTCGCCGCGGCGGAGGTTCCGAAGATCACCGTCATCA
>CAIWVZ010000353.1 GCA_903916245.1 uncultured Planctomycetota bacterium
GTCCACGCGGGACGCCCTCCGCGCCCTTCACGAGCGTCTCGGTCTGACGACCATCCACGTCACGCACGACCGTGAGGAAGCGATGGCCGTCGCCGACGATCTCGCCGTCCTCATCGACGGACGGCTTCGACGCTTCGGCCCGTGTCGCGACGTTTGGGACGATCCGGGCGACGCCGACGTCGCGCGCTTCCTCGGGATGACGCTCTTACCCGTCGACGTCTCGGATGGATGTGCTCGGGCGCCCGGATTTTCGGCGCACATCGACGGCGAACGTCTCGGAGGGCGTCCCCTTCTCGGATTCCGGCCGATCGACCTCCGCATGGCGCCCGGCACCGCCGCATCCGTCACGCGTCGTCGCGATCTCGGAGATGCGGTCGACGTCACCGTCACGTGTGCGGAAACGACCTACCGGATGCGGGCCTTCCCCGGATCTCCCGAAGCGGCGCTCCGGCCCGGAGACGCTGTCGCATTGACGCTCCGCGAGGGGGCCGGACGCCTGTTCGCGGATCCCGACATTCCATGACGTCGCGTCGAATCCGCGTCGCGCTGCTTTGCATCCTCCTCGGTGCCGTCGTGCATCCGCTGCTCGCGCTCGTACGGACGGCATTTCCCTCGGGTTCCCCGGAACCCCTCATGGACGCCGTCGGCGCCCCCTCGGTCCGTGCGTGCGTCCTTCTGAGCGCGGGGATCGCCGCGGCCTCGGTGCTCGCCGCCGCCGCGGTGGGGATTCCTCTCGGCATCGCCGCCGCGCGCCTGCGAGCCGGAGGGATCTTCAAAACGGCCGCGCTCGCACCGATGCTCATGCCCGCGGTCCTCGGCACGCTCGCCTTCTGGTTCGTCTTCGGACGCGGCGGGCTTCTTCCGAGCATCGTCTCCGGTTTCGAAGGCGAGTTCCGAGGCGTGGGCGCCGTCCTGCTGATCCACGCGTTGACGCTGCCGACCGCGTTCACCTTGCTCGTGGAAAGCGCTCTGCGCCGCGCCGATCCCGCGTTGGTCGACGCCGCGCGGAGTTTGGGCGCGAGCCCCCTCCGCGCGTTTCGGGACGGCACGCTGCCTCAAATTCTGCCGTCGATCGGCGGTGCGGCCGCCCTCGTGTGGATGTCGGCGACGGCGTCGTTCACGGCCCCGTTCGTCTTCGGCACCGAACGCACGTTGACGACGGCCATCTTCGTCGAAAGGCAGGATGATCCGGCCCGCGCCGCCGCGATCGCTCTCCTCCTCTTCGTTCTCGCCGCCGTCCCCTTGATCGTCCTCCGTCGTTCGTCCGCCTCGGCGCGCAAAGGGGCGCACGTCGCCGCGCCTCCGGCACGGGGAGCCGCGCGGGCATGGCTGCTCGCGACGGCGGTTCCGCTCGCGGCGGCGGTCGTCCTGCCTCTCGTCACGATGTTCGCGCTCTCCTTCGTCGAAGGAGGGCGCCTCGTCGGCGGATTCGGTGCGGCGCGTTTCTCAACGACCGCGTGGACGACGGTGATCGGCGGCGGCGCGGAGCTCCCCGCATCGATCGGACGCTCGCTCCTCTTTTCCGCGATCGCCGTCGTCGTCAACATCGCGGTGGGGACGTCCCTCGTGCTCGTCGCACGCCGTGCGTCGACGGGATGGCGTCGACTCCTGCTCGGTCTCGCTTCGATTCCGTTCGCGGTTCCCGCGACGGTGCTCGGCATCGCCATGGCGGAGGCCTACGCGACGGGCGGTTTCCTCGGGCTCGGACCGCCGCTCGTCGGGACGTGGGCCATGCTTCCCTTCGCCTACGCCGTGCGCAATCTGCCGCTCGTCGTCCAATCCGTCGACGCCGGGTGCGCGATGATCCCGTCGGGCCTCGAAGACGCTTCCGCGACGCTCGGTGCGCCTCCGGGAGCGACGGTCCGCTATCTTCTGATTCCCCTTCTCAAGCCTGCGATCGCGGCGGGCGCGACATTGGCTTTCGCCGCATGCACCGGGGAATTCGTCGTTTCCATCCTGCTTTTCGACCCGGCGACGAAACCCGCCGCGGTCGCCATCCATGATCTTTTCAGGACGGGGTCCTTCGGCGTCGCCGCCGCCGCGGGGCTGTGTCTTTCGTTCGCCACCCTCATCCCCGTCCTCGTGCTCGGGCGCGTTTCGCGGTCGGAAGACGCTTCCTCGCCCGCCTAGTGCCACCCCGGGAGCGGGGGGTTAGGATTCCCCTCCGATGCACTACCTCGACAACGCCGCCACGTCGTGGCCCAAGCCGGATGCGGTCTACACACGCATGGATGCGGCCTTCCGGCAATTGTTCAGCCCGAAGCGCGGCACGGCACGCGCGGCTCGTCTCGGTGCGTCGCAACTCGACGACGTTCGGGCCTTGGTCGCGCGCATCCTCGGCGCCGACGATCCGCGACGCGTGTGCTTCATGGCCGGTGCGACGCACGCGTTGAACACGGCGATCCAGGCGTTCCCCCTCGACAGGGGCGATGCCGTCGTCATGAGCGCTGTCGAACACCACGCCGTTTCCCGACCGATCCGCAAGATCGCCCGCGAGCGGGGTGTTCGCTTCCACGTCGTTCCGTACACGGACGACACGCCCTTCGACCTCGCCGCGTTCGAGGCGCTTCTACGCGACGATCCGAAGATCAAGCTGGTCGCGACGACGCACGCGAGCAACGTCCTCGGTTCGATTCTCCCGGTTGCGGAGATCGGCGCGCTGTGCCGCAAGTACGGTAAGACCTACCTGCTCGACGCCGCTCAGTCCGCCGGAGTCCTCCCGATCGACGTCGAGTCGATGGGAGTCGACATGGTGGCGCTTCCCGGGCACAAGTCGCTGTACGGCCCGCCCGGCGTGGGCGTCCTTTGGGTGCGCGAAGGAGTCCCTCTCGCCACCTTCATGGAGGGTGGCACCGGCGGCGACTCGGGGAAACACGAGCTCGCGCCCACGACCCCCGACGGATTCGAAGTCGGAACGATTCCGCTTCCGCAGATTCTCGCTCTCGGTGAAGGCATTCGGTGGGTGTTCGACACCGGACTTTCGACGATCCATCATCACGAGATCCGGCTGTTGTCCCGGCTTCTCGACGCCCTCGCGGGAATGCCGGAGGTCACGATCTACGGACATCGGGACGTTTCCCGGAAGACGCCCGTCGTCTCCTTCAACGTCGCGGGATTCGCCCCGAAGCCTCTCGGTGAAAGACTCTTCGACGACTTCGGCATCGCGCTGCGCGCCGGATTCCACTGCGCTCCGATGGCTCACGAGTCGGCGGGAAGCGCCGCATCCGGAGGCACGGTCCGCGCGAGTCTCGGCTGGTCGACGACGGATGCGGACGTCGATGCGCTCGTCGCGGCGTTGACGTCGATCATCGCGTCGCGCTGATCAGCGCGACGCGCGACGGACGTCCGACCATCGTCCGACGACGGGCGCCGGGAACGTCGTTTCGGCTCCATCCGTCCACCGCACGTGCACCGACTTCGGAAGGCGTGTTCGGGCGAACGTGAACTGAACGCGCGGATCGCAGGTCGCGAGATACGACTTGGCGGAACGCACTTCGCCGACCGATCGACCGTCGTCGAAGTGAAGCGTCACGCGGGCGCCGAGGGCGTCGGCTCCGGAACGCTCTCGAACCCTCAATCCGACCCAAGCGGCGACGGCCGGGAGTCGATTGCGGAACAACCGCAACGGCCCGTCGCGATTCATCACGAGGACGTCGATCGCCCCGTCATCGTCGATATCGCCGACGGCGAGCCCCCGCCCGGACTCGTGGAGACGGAAGTCGGAACCCGCGTCGCCCTCTTCGAAACGCCCGTCGTCGCGTTGCCGCAACCACTGATCGGGTTCTCCGAAAACGTCGGGCCCGCCCACCAACTCGGGGACGAGGGCGACGCGCCCGTTGGCGACGACGAAGTCGAGGCACCCGTCTCGATCGACGTCGACGATCGCCGTACCGAATCCCGTCTGAGAGCGCGTCAACACGCCGAGTCCGTTGCGCGCCGTCGCATCGACGAAATAACCGTCGCCTCCGAGGTAGAGCGCATGCGTCTCGCGATGGAGATGGACTTTCCAGATATCGAGGCGACCGTCTCCGTTCACGTCGCCGCCGTCGACCCCCATGCCCGCCTGCGACTTGCCCGTCTCGTCGACGGCGCATCCGCGTTCGGTCGCTTCCTCGACGAAGCGCCACTCTCCGAGATTGCGCCACAAGAACGACGGCATCTGATCGTTCGAGACATAGACGTCGATACGACCGTCGCCGTCCGCATCGGTCAGGAGAACCCCGAGGGCGGTCCCGCGGCGCGTGCCGATTCCGCAAGTTTCGGTGCGATCGACGAACCGAAGACCGCCGAGATTCTCGAAGACGCGCGTCATGCCGGGCGCGCCGTAGGACTGCGGCGAGCAGTAGTCGCGCGTCCCGTCGGCGGAGACACAGACGCGTCGGGTGAATCGCGGCGTGTCTTTCCAATCGAGGTAGTCGCCGATCACGAGATCGAAGTCGCCGTCGCCGTCGAGATCACCGGCCGCTCCGCTCGTCCCCCACGGACAGGGAACGAGACCCGAGCCCGGAGTGGCGTCTTCATAGACGCCGTCGCCGCGATTGCGCCACAACGCCGTCTTCCCGACTCCGGTCATGACGAGATCGACGTCGCCGTCGAGATCCAAGTCGGCGGCCACGACGCCCATGCCGTAGGCGTCGAACGGCGGCAACGACGTGGCCGACACGTCGGAGAACCTCCCGTCCGTTCCTTGAATCCACAGACCGTGTCGTCGGGGATGAGCGACGGTCGGCGCGGAGCCTACGGCGAGGACGTCGAGTCGTCCGTCCCCGTTCACGTCGACGAATCCGCAACCTCCCCCCATGATTTCGGGAAGCGCTTTTTCGGGCGTCGCCGCGGAGACGTGCGTGTAGACGATTCCGCGCGTCCGCGCCACGTCTTCGAAGGCTCCGGTGTCGTGAGTATCGCTCGATCGGCCGCATGCCGACGCGAGAACGAGAAGCCACACCAGTTTCCTCACGGATTCGCCCCCTTGCGAGACGGTGATCGTCGTTCCGCGTCCGCGCGGAGGCGTCGGGCCAGCTCCCATTCGGGACGGGCCGCACATACCGCGTTCAGGTGATCCAACGCATCCTCGACGCGACCGTCTTTCAACGCGCATGCACCGAGCGCGAGCCTCGCCCCCATCGCGTCGGGATCCGCGAGCAACGCGCGCCGTGCGACGGCGGCGACATCCGTCGTCGACGCCCCGAGGTCGAGCATCCGCGTGGCACGCCGTTCGAGCGCGGATGCGGGCGCGTCGTCGCGGGCGGCGACCTTTTCCCACACGGCGTCCGCCGCGGCCGTGGCCCCCAAGCGAAAATCGAGATCGGCTTTTTGGAGAAGGAAATCGATGTCGTCGGTCGTCGTTTCGAACGGCGTCAACAACGCGCGCGCCGCACGGTAATCCCCGGCGGCCGCGACCGATTCCGCCCGCAACCGCGCCGCGCGCGCATCGTCGCGTTCGAGAAGCACGCGTCGATACACGGGATCCCGAACGACATCCGAACGTCGCATGGGGACACCTCGCAGCAGAGCGGCCGCACTCGGGTCTCCCCTCCTCACGCGAATCGATGCCGAAACGTGTCGAGCGGCCGGATCGTTCGGAGCCTTCAGGAGCGCCCGTTCCGCCAAGGCTGCCGCATCCTCGACACGTCCCTGCGCCAGTCGCGCACGGGCCGCGATGATCGTCGGTACGGGATCGTCGGGATCGAGGGCTTCGGCGCGAGCCGCGTCCTCGACCGCGTCGGCCGCACGCCCGGCATCGAGCGCGCGTTCCGCCGAAAGCCGCCACACTTGAGGAAGTGCGGCGGCATCGATGCGGGCGACCACCAAGGCGGGATCGGGATCGAGTCCCGCCTGATGAAGGGCCAACGCCCGTAGCCACGCCGCCTCGGCACGGGCGACGGGATCCGACAATCCCTGCCGGGCCGCCGCGTAGACCATAGCCGCCGGACCGTAGGCGTCACGGGCGTGCAACCATCGCGCATAGGCGAAGCGGGCGCTCGCATCTCCGACCGCCGCCCGATCGCGCCGCAGCACCGCCTCGGGGATTCCGGACGGCGCGGGAAGCGGCACGGAGGTGTCGCCCCCCTCCGCGCACGCCACCGCCAAGACGGCGGCGGCGACACCCGCGCGCAAGGTCGCCGACTTCAGTTGAAGGTCCTGTCCACCTTGTTCGAAAGCACCACCGATTCGACGGCGGGCCACAACGCGGAATCCACGGCATACGCCTGGAAGCGCAACGTGAGACCCCCGGTCACGGGAAGGCCGCTGAACGCCTGCGTGAACGTCGGATTCACGGATCCGGTCTTGTAGAAGGTGTTCGGAGGACCGACGAGCCCGAGACCGTCGAAGGCGATGAGCCCCGGCTGCGGCGTCAACACGCTCGTCCAAATGTCGCCCCACGTCGTCGTGATCCACGGATTCGGCGTCGGCGCCTCGGCGCAGATGGTGACGGGGGCGTTCAACTGCGAATGTTTGAAGACGATCGACGCGTAGTTGATCGTCGGCAAATAGGTCACCGTGAGACCGCGCCACGTCGACGTGAAGGCGACCGACGTCGCCCCCGTGTAGGACGCCGTGACCACCGGATTCGTGTTGGTGGTTTCGGAAAGAGTCAGCGTCGTGGACGCGAATCCCGAAGCATCGGTCACCGCGCTCGCCGGATTGAGGGTGCCGCCACCCGACGTCACCGCGAAGTTCACGGTGGCGCCGGCGATGGCGTTGCCGCCGGCGGTCGCGAGACGCACCACCATGGGCGAAGCGAGCGGGCGACCGGCGACGCCGACCTGCGAGCTTCCCGACACCGCGGTCAACACCGGTGCGTTCGCATTCGACTTGATGCGTCGAATGCCCGACGATTGATTCGCGTAATAGATCGCGCCGTCGGGCCCCACGAGCGCGTCCGCGGTATTCGCGAAGCCCGTTCCCCAATCGTTCGCGTTCGGCTGCCCCGCGACGGCGGCGGCGGGCACCCAAGTCGTGCCGTTCCATGCCGCGATACGCACCGCGCCGGAGTAGTAGTCGGCGTAGAAGTACATCCCCTCGTAGGCCGTGCCGAAATTGAAGACGCCACCCGGTTGATTGCGGTAGACGCCCATCGACATCACGGAATACCAACCCGCCGAGTGGTTGACGGCGATGATCGGGGCCACCGCACCCGCGGAGCTCGATCCGGTACAGGTCGAGTAGGTCGCGTTGCCCTCGAGGAACGGCCAACCGAAATTCTGTCCGCCACCCGTGCCGACGTTGCCGACGGAGACCTCCTCCCACGCGTTTTGACCGACGTCCGCGATGAGCATCTTGTTCGTCGTCGCGTCGATGTGGAAACGGAAGGGATTTCGAAGCCCTTTCGCCCACATGAGTTTGGCGTTGTCCGTGCCCGTCGTGATCGGATTACCCACGGGGATCAGCGTCGACTTCGCCGGAGGGCCACCGGCGCCCGCGGGAAGCCCCGAAACATTGAGGCGCAGTATCTTGCCCGCGATCACGTCGTTGTTTTGGGCGTTGCACGCCGACGCGTCGTCACCCGGGCTCATGTAGAGCATGCCGTCCGGTCCGAAGCGCAGCGACGACCCGTTGTGGTTGTACGCGTTGTCCGGGAAGTCGGTGATGATGTGATAGGCGGAGGCCGTCGTGAACGTGACCGCCGTCGATGCCGGGTTCGTCAACGCGCCGGTGCACGTGAAGCGCGTCAGTCGCAAATGTGCGGACAGCGACGAGTTGTAGTAGGCGTAGATGTAGCCGTTGGTCGCGAAGCCGGGATCGACGGCGAGCCCGAGCAACCCGCGCTCGTTTCCGGTGTAGTTGATGTTGGTGACGTTGCCGACGGTCGCCGACGTGACGGTCGGGCTCAACGTCGCGATCTTGATGTTGCCCGTCGTCTGCTCGCACCACATGAGACGACCGTCCGGAACGAACGCCAACGCGACCGCCCCCGACGTGCCCGTGACCACCGATTCGGTGGCGAATCCCGACGGCACGACTTGCGCCGCCGACACGCCGCACATCACGAGGCACAATGTAAAGAGACGGAACAATGAAGCCGTTGCGTTCATGGGTTACCCGAAGGACGGGAGGGTGGCTCCCGGCGCTCGGTGCATGATATCAGCCCGACGAGCCACCCCGAAAGCGGCGAATCCCGTAACATCCGCACCGGCCGCGTCGTCGGCAACCTCCACTCCCCCATGAAGATCCGCAGCATCACTCTGTATCGCGCCGACATCCGCATGAAGGAACCCTTCCGCATCGCGACGATGACCGTCGACGTCGCCCAATGCGTCTACGTCGCCGTCCGAACGGACGACGGACGAGTCGGATGGGGCGAGGCCAACCCCTATTGGCGGATCGTCGGCGAAACCCAGAGCACCGTTCTCGCGGCGGGGACCGATTTGGCGCGTCTGCTGATCGGTTCCGACCCGACGCGCATTCACGCGTGCCATCGAATCATGGCCGGCTTCCTCGCGGGCAACACCACGGCGCGTTCCATGTTCGAGATGGCGCTCTGGGACCTTCTCGCCCAGGCGTGCGGAGCGCCTTTGTGGAAAGTCCTCGGGGGCACGCACGCGCCGATTCCGACCGACCGCACCGTCGGGATCGATACTCCCGAAAACATGGCACGCGCCGCCGTCGGTTATCGCGATCGCGGGTTCCCCGCGGTCAAGCTCAAGATCGGTCGCGATCCCTCCACCGACATTCGTGCCGTGCAAGCGGTACGGGCGGCCGTCGGACCCGACATTCCTCTTCGGATCGACGCCAATCAGGGATTCGACGCCACGACCGCCGCACGGGTGCTGCGTGAACTCGAATCGACGGACATCCAGTACTGCGAACAACCCGTTCCCGCCGCGGACGTCGACGGGTTGGCGTTCGTGCGTTCGCGTACCCGCATCCCGATCATGGCGGACGAAGCGGTGTTCACCGCCGTCGACGCGTCGCGCCTCGCCAAATCCGGCGCGTGCGACTACATGAATCTCAAGTTGTCGAAGACGGGAGGCATCGCGGAAGCGCTCCGCGCCGCGGCCGTCGCGGAAGCGGCGGGCATCCGCTGCGCCGTCGGCTGCATGACCGAATCCCGCCTCGGCCTCACCGCGGCCGCCCACTTCGCGAACGCATGCGGCAACGTCGTCTTCGCCGATCTCGACGGCGCCGATTTTCATGCCGAAGACCCCGTCGTCGGCGGAATCACCTACGGCGAAGACGGCACCGTTCTCGCTCCCGATGTCCCGGGCCTCGGGGTGCATGTCCATCCGGATTTCCTCGCCCGCTGCGCCACCACGGTGATCGAATGAACCGACTCGCTCTCACGCTGTTCGCGGTCTACGCCGCATGGATCATCACCCTCACGTCGACTCCGGTCCACGCGCAGAAAGCGACGGTGACTCTCGGGATCGACGTTCTGTTGGCGGAAGGACATCCCATCCTCGCGGGCAAGCGCATCGGCCTCGTGACGAATCCCTCGGGCGTGAACAAGGATCTCGTCCCGACGGCGGATCTGCTCGCGGCGGATCGCCGTTGGAAGCTGGTGCGTCTTTTCGGCCCCGAACACGGCATCCGCGGCGACGTCGCGGCGGGCGAAAAAGTCGGCGATGCCGTCGACCCGGTGACCGGGATCCCGGTCACGAGTCTTTACGGAAAGACCAAGGCACCTCCCAAAGACATCCTTCAGACCCTCGACGTCCTCGTGTTCGATATTCAAGACATCGGAAGCCGTACGTACACCTACGTATCGACGCTCGGCGAATGCCTCGTCGCATGCGCCGCGGCGGGGCGACCGATCGTCGTGCTCGACCGACCGAATCCGATCGGCGGCGTGCTGTTCGAAGGCGCGGTCCGCGACGACAAATGGACGTCGTTCATCGGATGGTCGCCGATGCCGGTCTCCCACGGGATGACGCTCGGCGAAACCGCGCGATGGATGAAGTCGAAGATGTCGATCGACGTCGATCTCCACGTCGTCGCCATGAAGGGATGGACGCGAACCATGCAATGGGAAGACACGGGTCTCCACTGGGTGCCCACGTCTCCCCATATTCCGCACGCTCTCCAAGCCCGCCTCTACATCGCCACGGGAATGATCGGTGGAATCACCGTCAACGTGAACGAAGGCGTCGGCTACACGTTGCCGTTCGAAACGATCGCCGCCGAATGGCTCGATCCGACGGCGGTCGCCGCGGCGCTCGCGAAGATGGACGTCCCCGGCGTCGCATTTCGTCCCCTCGCCTACGTCCCGAACTACGGCAAGTTCGCCAAGAAGCCGCTCCGTGGACTTCAACTGATCGTCACCGATCGCGACACGTTTCGCCCACTGCGGACGTCGCTCGCACTGTTGACCGCCCTCGAGAAGGTTCATCCCGGCAAGACCGAATTCGAGAACGAACGGAGCCTCTCGATCCACTGGGGCAACGAGAAGATCATCCCGATGATCAAAGCCGGAGCCGACGTCGCGACGGTCGAGAAGACCTTCGCCCCCGGACTCGAGACGTTCGCGGCGGAGCGCGCGAAGGCGTTGATCTACCGCTGACCGAGTCGGTACGGACCGAACACGGGGGCGGCGAGATCCTCGTCGTCCACGAGATTGCAGACCGGATCGAGGCCGCGCCCGTACCAAAGGGCCGCCCCTTCGGGCACCGATGCGGCGAGTCGCAGGAGCACGGTGTCCGGGCGCGCCGCGTCGACCGACGCGTCGAAGATGATCGGCAACGGTTTCCCCGTCGCGTCCGCGAGCGAAAACCCCTGAACGCGGGTTGCGGGACTCAGCGTGCCGTTCACTCCGCGATACGTCACGACGATGCGATCCCTACGCGGCCCCTCGATCTCGATCTTCAAAGGACGAGGCCCCGAAGTCGGAGCATCCTCTTCGCCGAACAACGAAGCCGCCGCCTTCGCGAATCGCACGCCGAGACGCCGTTCCGCGTCGGCGGAAAGATGGATCGGATCGTCGAGAGACAGATCGACGGTGGCGACGCATTCCGTCCGCGCCACGCGCGACGGCAGCAGTCTCTGCACTTCCTGTACCGTGTTCCAACCGGTCGCGTCGCGCTCGACGACGTAGCGGCACAATTGTGCGGCGATCACGGGGAGTTCCGGACTACCGAGATCCCGCCGAACGTCGGCGATCCAGGCGTCGAGCCGCGCGGCGTAGGTCGCCGCCGCTTCCGGTTTTCCGACGGCGTCGGCTTCGCCCTGATACCAAAGGACTCCTTCGGGCTTCATTCTCGACGCCTTCACGCGGGCGAGCATCTTGGCGTAGAGCGACTCCGGATCCGACTTCCGTGCGGCACTCCACGCATCGAGCGACGTTCCTCCGACGGCGACCGGTATCAGCCCGACCACCGAACGCGTCGTCCGCGCACGATGCGCGGCGAAGGCGACGCCGGGCGACGCCCCCTTGCGACCGTCGAATCGACCGACTTTGGGCGGACCGGCGGCCCAACCGGGGAGATCCTTCGGCACGACGGCGCGATGCGAGGGTTCGACGCCCACCTCCCAACGTGCTGCGTCCCCTTCCACCCGGAGGATACGGACGTCGGGCTCGGCGGCGGAACCATCGAGCCATCCGTTGCCTTCCATGTTCGACTGCCCCGCCAAGACCCAGACGCGCGTCGGCGACGGACGGGATTCCTGAGCGGCGACGACGCCGACCGCGACGAGAAGCACGGAACAGCAGCCAAGCAGACGCCGAATCGAAGGCGGGATCATGACGCCCACAGCATAATGCTCGCGATGATTCGCGTCCTTCTCCTCGTCGCGCTGCTTCTCGCCTCTTGCGCCGGGACCGGCGGTCGCTTCACGAACACCTTGGCGCACGGAGACGCGTTCGACGTGGTTTTGGCGCGCCGTCCGGGTCCCGGAGACGATCCCCCGCCCCCGGCCGAACCGTTCCGAGTCACTCCCGTCGCGCCCATCGAAGAAATCCGTCGCCGGATCGACGGTGCGAAACCTCCCGTCGAAACCGGCAGGGACGCCCTCCCCGATCTCGTGGACGTCGCCCGACTCGACCCGCGCGTACGGCTCGACGTGCGCTACGCGACCGATCGGAACTTTCTCGGCGTCCCGGTCTATCCGGAAGGTCGCGTCCTCCTGCAACGCCCGGCCGCCGAAGCCCTCACGCGCGTGCGCGCTCGGCTCGAACCTTACGGATTCGGACTTCTTCTCCACGACGGCTACCGTCCGTGGCGCATCACGAAACTCTTTTGGGAAGCCGTGCCTCCGGAGAGTCGTTCGTTCGTCGCGGATCCCTCGCGCGGGTCTCGACACAATCGCGGATGTGCGATCGATCTCTCGCTCTTCGATCTGAAGTCGGGACGACCGCTTCCGTTCCCGTCCGATTACGACGCGTTCACCGAAGCCGCGCATCCCGAGTCGCATGCGGGCACATCCCTCGCACGGTGGAGACGCGATCTCCTGCGCGCCGCCATGGAAGCCGAGGGTTTCCATGTGAACACCCGCGAATGGTGGCATTTCGACTACGAGTCGTGGGAACGCTATCCGATTCTCGACATCCCCTTCGATGCGGTTCCCGCGCTTCCCTAGTCCGCGGACCGCGACGGCCGTCGCGATCCTCGCCGCGTTGCCGCTCGTCGCGCAGACGACACGCGACGAAGACGCACGCTTCCGACGCCTCTTCGAACAGGGGCGCCATGCGGAACTGGCGGAGGCACTCGGCCGGAAGCTCGCCGAATCGCGGCCGCATCCGGGTCATGTGCTCATGGCCGCGGAAACGGCCTACGAACTCGAGCGTTTCGAAGAGGCCGAACGCCGATTCGCGGAGGCCCTCGCTCTCGATCCGACATTGATTCCGCTGACGGTGCGGCGCGGAGCGACGCTCGTCGGGCTCGGACGCACCGACGACGCTCGCCGTCATCTCGCGGCGTTCGACGCGGCCCCACCGCGTCGCCGCGCGGCCGCGATCTTCGGACTCGGCTTGGCGGCCGTCGCCGACGGAGACGGCGCGGCGGCTCGGCGATATTTCGAGGCGTCGCTGAAACTCTCGCCGGACGACGCGGCCTGCGCCGTCCGCCTCGCTCAACTCGACCTCGCGGAAGGTCGCGACGTTGCGGCCCTCACCCTCGCCGATGCGATCCTCACACGACACCCGATGCACACCACCGCGACCCACGTCCGCGCGCGAGCGCTCGTCGCGTTGAATCGGACGGAGGAGGCGGACGCCGCCGCCGCGCGTCACCGAGCACTTTTGTCCGCTCACGATCGCATCGCGGTGTTGTCCGCTTCCGTCGCGACTTCGAGCACGCCGAGCGCGGTCATGGTCGCGGTCGCCCGCATCCACGCCGAATTCGGCGATCGCGCGGGAGTCGCCCGATGGACGGGATACGTCCCGACGGACGATCCGCTCTTTCCGCAAGCCGCGGCGTTGCGCGAGACGAGCGGCACGGCGACGCGGCCGACGTCGAGGCCCGTCCGATGAAAGGTCTCATCGGATTGCTGCTGACCGCGACCGCGCTCGCTCAAGGGCCGCTTTTCGAGGAAGTGCCGATCGTCGACGCCGCTGCGACGTCCCGGCCAATTCCACGACCGATCCACATTCCGGACGCGAAAGGCGGGGGTGCGTCGCTCGCGGACCTCGACGGCGACGGACGCCTCGATCTGATCGCGACACGACCCTCGACGGTGGAAGCCGTGGCGGCGGGACGTCCGGGACCGCCCCCTCTCATTCTGCGCGGCAAAGGCGACGCGACCTTCGAAGATCCAGCCGCGGTGCTCCCTCCCCTCGATTGGGCGTTCGCGTCGGCCATCTTCGACATCGACGACGACGGACTGCGGGACATCGTGTGGAGCACGGCTCGTGGGCTCGTCGTGTGGCGCCAATCGAAGCCCTTCGTTTTCGACGACGCGTCGTCGCCGTTCCTTCCCGAAACCGCGAGACGGGCCGGTTGGTGCACATCGATCGCCGTCGATGATCTCGACCTCGACGGCGATCTCGACCTCATCGCAGCGCGTTACCTCGACTTTCCGTGGGAGAAGCCGCCCGCGGACGGGGTCGACGGAAGGCGCTGCCGGTTCAAAGGACGCCCGGTCGTCTGCGGCCCACGCGGCTTCGCCCCGATGCCGATCCTCGTGCTCGAGCGTCGCGGCACGACATTCGTCGACGGCGCCTCCCTGCTTCGCGCGCCGGCGTCACCCCCGGTCTACGGTCTCGGCGTCGTGACTCTCGACGCCAACGACGATGCCCGTCCCGATATCGCCGTGGCCGCCGATATGACTCCGAACCTTCTCTTCCTCTCGACGTCGGAGGGAACGTGGGAGGAACGCGGCGAACGATGCGGCATCGCATGGAGCGCCGACGGGGCTCCCGAAGCGGGCATGGGCATCGACGCCGGCGATCTCGACGGAGACGGGCGCGACGATCTCGTGATCACGAATTTCGAAGGCGAAACGAACGCGGTCCTTCTCCAGGAACGCTCGGGACTTTTCCGCGAAGCGTCCATCGGTATCGGGACCGCGGCGGTCGACCGCCCCCGACTCGGATGGGGCGTCGGACTTCGCGACTTCAACCTCGACGGGCGCCTCGACATCTTCGTCGCCAACGGGCACGTCTATGCGGATGCCGCGGAAAACGGATCGTCCTACGCGATGCCCGCCACGCTGCATCTATCCGGTGTCCACGACGGGCGATTGCGCTTCACGGCGGACACCGCCACACCGGCGTTGACCCGACCGCGCATCGCGCGAGCGGCGGCTTTCGGCGACCTCGATGCGGACGGTCGAGTCGACGCGGTCCTCGCGCAGCTCGGCGCTCCCCCCGTCGTCCTCCGCAACACCGCCCCGAACGTCCCTTGGTTCGGCGTGACGCTCAAAGGCCCCCTCCGAAATCGTGATGCCGTCGGCGCACGCATCCGTGTCGAGACCGATCGTGGCGTCGTCCGACGCCGCGTGGGAGTCTCGGGTTCGTTCCTCGCACAATCCGCCCCGTCGTGCGTCTTTCCGTTTTCTTCCGTTTCTCCGCCGCGCGTCTCGGTGGAATTCAAAGGAAAGTCGGTCGCAGTCGCCGTGAAGCCGGGAACTTACGTCGACGTGGACCTGTCCACCCCCTGATCGCCCGTCGACACGCGTCGCTCACGCCCTTTTTCCATGCGTTCCGCGATCCCGTACACTTCACCGATGCGGCGGCGCCTCCTCCTTCCTCTCCTTCTCGCGGGCCTTCTGCACGCGCAACAGTTCGCGGATCAAACCACGACCCGACTTCCGGCTCAGGCGATCTGGAGCGAGGAAGTCGATGCGGTCGACGTCGACGGAGACGGGGATCTCGATCTGATCTACGGAAAGGGTGACGGCTTCTCGGCGGCCTCCACCGCTCGCCAAAACACGATTCTGATCAACAACGGTTCCGGATTCTTCACCGACGAGACGACGACACGCTTTCCGGTGTTGCTCGGCCATACGAAAGACATCGACGCGGTCGACGTCGATCGCGACGGGGATCTCGATCTCGTCCTCGCGAACGCCTGGGGACAACAACCGCGTCTTTGGATCAACAACGGAGCGGGATTCTTCACGGACGCCACGGCGACTCGGTTTCCCGCGCTGACGCTCCTGTCGTTCGGAACCGCGGCGGGAGACGTCGACGGGGACGGCGATCTCGATCTTCTCTTTTGCGATTCGGGCGCGACCCAATTCTCCGGATCCGGAGGCCAGCCCCGACTCTTTCTGAACGACGGAACCGGCGTCTTCTCGCAGGCGACGGCCGCCCGTCTTCCCCCGATCGCGCTCCTCGGACAAGTCGACTGCGACTTTCTCGACGTCGACGGCGATTTCGATCTCGACGCGACGGTGACGAGTCGCGACGGACAAAGTGTGCTGTTGATCAACGACGGATTCGGCACGTTTACGTCGGGTTCCCTCCCGCCGGAAGGTACGGGCACCTACGAGTTCGAACCGGGCGACGTCGATGCGGACGGAGACGTCGACATCTTCGTCGTCGGCGTGAGCGGCCTCTCCGAAGGGGTGTTGATCAACAACGGGAGCGGGACCTTCACGGCGTCGACGGCGGCGGTGGTCGGCAACACCAGTTCGGACGACAACGACGCGTCGCTCGGCGATATCGACGGCGACGGCGATCTCGATGCGGTCGTGGGAGCGATTTCCACCGCGGAACGCGGACTGGTCAACGTATCCGGCGTCTTCACCTACCAATCGTCTCTCTTTCCGACGCTCGTAGATTCGAGCATGGACGGAGAACTCGCGGACGTCGACGGCGACGGCGATCTCGACTACGTGAGTGCCGTCGGCGAATCGGGAACGTTCCAAAATCGCGTCTACATCAACACGACCGGAACGCCGGACACGCGCCCTCCGCTCTTGCGGGTGGCGCTCTACGGTTCGGGAACGCCCTTCGGCGACATCCCCATTCGCTGCGTCGTTCGCGACGTGCTCGTGACGGAAGGCGATCCGGGATACACGGTGTCCGCGTCGGGCACGGTCAACGGCACCCCGTTCACGCTGCCCCTTCGTTGGTCGGGATCCGATCAGTTCCTCGGGGTGCTGACGACGGTCCCTCAAGGCGCCACCGTGGCCTTCACCGTCACGGCCGCCGATCGCCGCGGCAACGTCGTCGTCGGTGCCCCGGTGTCCTTCACCCCCACGGCTTTCCCCCCTCCACGCCTCGCCATCACGCCGCAGGGCGGCGGCGCCTTCACGGTCGTACTCGGTTCGGCGGCCCATCCCTTCGCCGAGGAACTCCTGTTCGTGTCGACCGCCGTCTCCGGACCACCCGGCGCCGGTCCGTTGCTCGGACTCGGAGGCGACGCTTGGTTCGTCGTTTCCCTACCGCCGGTGCTTCCGCCCCTCCACGCCTACCTCGACGCTTCGGGCCAGCAAACGACCGTCTTCGGCCCGGGAAGCGTTCCGGTCGGATTCACGATCGACGCGCGGGCGGTCTTCCTCGGGCCGAATCCCGTGATGACCAACCTCGTCCGCGTGACGTTCTAGCCCGCCCGATCCGCTACGATCGCGCCATGAGCAACGAGACCCCGACGGCCTTCGCGACCGCGCGCCCCTACATCCGCGCCCTTCTCGTGATCGCGGCTCTGCGTTACCTGCTCGACTGGTGGCGCAACCCGACCTTCTTCGACGCCTTCGGCGTCTACGGAGGATCGCTCGCGATGATGCTGACCGTCGCATTCACAGGATCTCTGCGCGAACCGTCGCTCGGACGAACGCTCAAGATCACGACCTGGATCGCGTTCTGCGCGTGGTGGTTCCCCAACTTCGTCTCCTATCTGACGGCCCAATGGATCGGATGGACCCACGGACGCTTCGCCGAAGGGCGGGCGGCGCCGCCGGCGCAGGAATTCGCCGCCAAGTTCGTCAACGCCTTGTCGACCGCTTGCCTCACGACGGTCGTCGGCATCCTTTGGTGCGGCCTCCTCGGTATCCTCTGCATTTGGTTGCCGACGAAATGGTCGAAGCGTTCCGCGGCGGCATGATCCGATGAGAACGCGTGTCGCCTTCGCTCTCGTCGCAGCGCTTTTGGGCGGAATGGCAAAGGGCCAAGCCGTCGAAACGGAACGCACGATCTTGGACTTCGAAGGAGGGCCGGAAGAAGGTTTCGCCGTCTCCGGACCTTGGAAGGCGGAGCGACGTCCCGACAGAGTCAAGTCGGGCACCCAATCGCTGCTCGTCACGTTCGTCCTTCCGGAAAAGTGGCCCGCGCTTCGAATCCCGAAGGACACGGTGGGTCGTCGTGGAGCGAAGCGTCTCACGGTCGACGTCTACAACCCCCAAGACGCGAACGTGAATCTCGGGGTTCGCGTGGACGACGGTCCTTCGAAGGGCGTCGAAGCGGAGATCCACCGCTCGTCACGACGCCTCGAACCCGGATGGAATGAAGTCGTCATCGACGTCTCGGCGTTGCGGACGACGTCGGCGAGCCGCTTGCTCGATCCCGACGACATCGCCCAAGTCGTCCTCCACGTGACGCCTTCCGAAAAACCGATCGAGCTCGTGTTCGACCGCATGCGTCTGAAATTGGTGACGGATGCCGGAACTCCCGAAGGCGATGCGCGTGCTCTTCGCGAATTCGAAATCGGATGGGCCACGGCCGCGACCGCCGCCGCGAAGTCGTCGCTCCTCTCGACCTTGCGCGACGTCGACGTCCCGCGCCGCGTGAAACTGATCGACCGCGTGCTCGCGGAAGAATCCGCGCCGCTCGTCGTCGAAGACGCGATTCGCATCCTCGGAAGGACCAAAGCCGACGACGCCGTCGCGGAAACGATCGCCCGCACGCGCAAAGCCTCCGAAACCCATCGTTGGCGCCTCATCGAGGCCCTCGGTCGCATGCCGTCCGCCGCGGCACGCGAATGGCTCCTCGTCGCGGCACGCGATCGACGCACTCCCACCGATCAAACGGCCGCCGTTCGTGCCCTCATGCGCCGCGACGGCGTCACGCTTCTTCCCGAGCTCGAAGCCCACAAGGACGATCCGTGGCAACTCCGGGCCGCGAAGATCGAGGCTCTTCGAACGATCCGATCCGGCAACGCGATCGGCGGATTGATCCCCTACCTGAAGGACTCCAACGCCCGCATCCGCGACGAGGCGGGCGATGCGCTCGTCGGTCTCGCCGGCCGCGATCTCGGTGAGGACATCGGAGCGTGGACGCGGTGGTGGGACGCCAATCGCGGGACGTTCGACCCCGACGCCAAGGGCCCAAGAGCCGGTCGATCGTCGTACGGTTCGACGTCGTTCTACGGCATTCCCGTCCTTCCCGGGCGCATCGCGTTCGCCATCGATCTTTCGGGCTCGATGAAGGAGAAGCTCACGGCGGGTGCTCGCGCCTACGCCGCGAAGGCTCCGCATCTCAAAGAGAAGCGGCTCGAGACTCGGCTCGACCTCGCGAAGGAGGAACTCCAACACACCCTCGCGAAACTCCCGCCGCGTACGGCGATCCAGTTGCTCTTCTTCGGAACACAAATCACCGCGTGGAAGAACGGTCGCATCATCGACGCCGACGAGGAGACGCGGGCGGACGCCCAAAAGCGGGTCCGCGCCCTGACGGCCGAAGGGTCCACGAACATCCACGGCGCGCTCCTGCGCGCCTTTCAGCCCGATCCGGATTGGTCGTTCGCGGAAAACCTGTCCCAAGGCGTCGATACGATTTTCCTCCTGACCGACGGAGAACCGTCGACCGGCGCGATCGTGAACGCGGGGGAACTCCTGGCGGATATCCGCGACCGCAACCGCGTGCGCCGCTTGAGGATCCACACGATCGGGGTCGGTCTGCCGAATTCAAACTTCCTACGAAGTCTCGCGCGCGATTCGGGCGGGGTCTACGTCGACTTGGCGAAACCCTGATCCACTTGTCGCGCCGCAGTCGGTTCGGCGACAATACCGCGGCATGAAACGACTTCCGTCCCTCCTACTCGTGTTCCTCGCGGCGACCGTATTCGCGTCCGCACAGAACCCCGTCGGGGCGTTGTCGGGCAAGCGCGTCGTGATCTCACCCGGACACGGCTACTACTGGCACTCGACGCTCGGTTGGACCACGCAGCGGCCGTTGATCGACGACGCCATCGAAGATCGACACACGAACGAAATCGTGATGGACCATCTTCTCGAATGGCTCGAAGGAGCGGGAGCCACGACGATCATGGTGCGCGGTCGGAGCCGGAACACCGAAGAGCATCTGATCGACAACGACGTCGCCTTCGGCGGTTACTCGGAATCGGGTGCATGGACCACCGGAGCTTCGACGGGCTTCGGCGGCACCTACCGCTATGCGACCACGACGAACGTCGAGACGGCACGCGCGACCTTTTCGACCGTCATCACGAAACGTGGCGAGTTCCCCGTCTACATCAATTACGTCGCCTCGTCGAATCGCACGGCCGCCGCGCGGATCGAAATCGACCACGCCGCCGGGACATCCTTCCGCACCGTCGACATGACGCGCGACGGAAGTCGTTGGGTCTATCTCGGGACGTATCCCGGCAATCCCCTGTCGACCTTCCGCGTCCACGTCACCAACGCGTCGATCTCTCCCGGTGTCGTCATCGCGGACGCGGTCCGCGTCGGCGAAGGCATGGGGTCGATCGCCCGCGGCGGGACCTTGAGCGGTCAACCGCGTTGGCTCGAGTGCTCACGTTACTGGGCGCAGTTCAACGGAGCGCCGTCTTCGGTGTGGGACAGCACGTCGGGCGAAGATTCCACCGACGACGTATCGTGCCGACCGCGCTACGCGCAGTGGTGGGGCGTCGACGCCTTCTTCTCCCTGCATACGAACGCCGGAGGCGGTACGGGCACCGACAGTTTCATCCACAACACGAACGCGCCCGCCGGATCGATCGCCCTGCGCTCGAACGTCCACACGCGGGTCATCTCCGACCTTCGTACCTATTGGGACCCGAATTGGACCGATCGCGGTGAAAAGACCGCGAATTTCGGCGAAGTCAACGGCGCGTATCAAACGCACCCCGCGATGTTGATGGAACTCGCCTTCCACGACGCGCCGACCGGAGATCTCGTCTCGATCCACAATCCGAAGTTCCGACGCATCGCCGCGCGCGCGATCTATCGGGGTCTCGCGGCCTACTTGGCTCCGGGTGTCCCCTTCACGCTCGACCCGCCCTCGGCGCTCGCTGTCGTCGGCACACCGGGCGGCACGCTTCAAGCCCGGTGGACGGCGGTTTCGGGAGCGAGCGGCTACCGCCTGCGCATCTCGAAAGACGGCTTCGCTTTCGACGACGGCGTCGTCGTCGCCGGCGGCACGTCCACGTCGTGGACCTTCCCCGACCTCGCGGCCGGGGACGTGCGTTTCGTGAAGATCGCCGCGATCAACGGCGGCGGAACTGGACCGTGGTCGGAACCCATCGGTGGCCGCGTCTCTCCGAACGGGACGTCGCCGCTTCTTCTCGTTCATGCGTTCGATCGTCGCGACCGTTGGGTCAAGGTGCCCGACAACCTCCACGACGGCATGTCGCGCACGTCCGAAGCGTTGATCCAACTCGACGGAGCGATCTGGCCGTTCGACGGCGCCACGAACGAAGCGGTCTCCGGCGGACTCGTGCCTCTCACCCCCTACCGATCGGTCGGGTGGATCCTCGGCGAAGAATCCACCGTCGACGAGACGTTCTCCTCCGCCGAGCAGTCGATCATCGGGGCTTACCTCGCCGCGAACGGACGATTCTGGTTCTCCGGAGCGGAGGTGGGTTGGGATCTCGACAACCTCGGCACCGCTGCGGATCGCGCTTTCTACGAAGGCATTCTCGGACAGAATTATCTGACCGACGACGCGGGCACGTACACGACCACAGCGGTGACGACCGGACCTCTCGCACCGCTTCCGGCCATCACGTTCGACAACGGCTCGGGTGGCATCTACAACGTCGATTACCCGGATACCGTGGGCCCCGTCGCCGGTTCGACGTCCTCGATCGTCCTTCGGTATTCCACGGGTGCGGGCGCCGCGATGTTGCGGGGAGACGGTCGCGTCCTCGGCATCGGCTTCCCGATCGATTCCGTGGCGAATCTCACCCAACGCGCGCACCTGCTCGAGCAGGTGCTCCGCACGATGCTGCCGCTCCCGTTGCGTTTCGGGGCGGCGCCGACGCCGGGAGGCAACGTGCCCCTCGTCTACGAGTTCCCGCAATCGGCCAATCGACCGTTCTTCGCCGCGGCGGCCTTCGGCACCGCACCCGGAATCCCGCTCGGCGACGGACGCGAAGTACCGTTGGCGCCGGATGCGCTCACGGGCTTCTCGATCGATCCCGGTCAGTCGATCTTCACGGGCATGAGCGGCGTGTTGTCGTCGACGGGCATCGCTTTCGGCAACATCGCGATTCCGGCGGTCCCCGGACTCACGGGCCTCGAATTCTCGATGTCGGCCGTCACCCTGCTTCCGTCGGGTGCCGTCGGCGAAATCGCTCCCGCCGTGCGTCTCACGCTTCCCTGACGTTCGGTTGCGTCCCGCTGCCCGATGGGGCATTCTCACCCCTTGGGAGTCCACGCCATGCGCCTCGGAACGATCCTCGCCGTCCTCGCTCTCTTGCTCGCCGCCTGCGGCGATTCGAAGTCCCCCTCGAAGCGGGTCATCGCGGTCATTCCGAAGGGAACGACCCACGAGTTCTGGAAATCGATCCACGCCGGCGCCTTGAAGGCCGCCGCCGAAAGCGGCGTGGACATCGCGTGGAAGGGACCGCCGAAGGAAGACGACCGAGACGAGCAGATCAAAGTGGTCGAGGACTCGGTCACCCGTCGTGTCGCGGCCATCGTTCTTGCCCCCCTCGACGAGGCGGCTCTCGCGACGCCCGTCGCCGAAGCCGCGAAAGACAAGATCCCCGTCGTCGTCATCGACTCGGATTTGAAGGGCGATGCCCACGCGTCGTTCGTCGCCACCGACAACGAAAAAGGTGGAGCGATGGCCGCGGAACGTCTCGGCACGCTTCTCGGCGGCAAAGGCCGCGTCCTCATGCTCCGCTATCAGGTCGGATCGGCGTCCACGGAGAAGCGCGAGCGCGGCTTCCTCGCGGGGATCGCCAAGTTCCCCGGCATCACCATGGTGTCCGACAACCAATACGCGGGCGCGACCGCCGAAGCCGCCTACGCCGCCGCCGAGAATCTTCTTCAGCGATTCCCCGAACTCGACGGCATCTTCTGCCCGAACGAGTCCGCGACGTTCGGCATGCTTCGCGCACTCACCTCGGTCGGCCGAAACGGCAAGGTGAAGTTCGTCGGATTCGACGCCAGTGCGAAACTCGCGGAAGCCCTGAAGACCGGTGATATTCACGGTCTCGTCCTGCAGAATCCGTTCCGCATGGGCTACCTCGGGGTCAAGACCGCTCTCGACGTGCTCGACGGAAAACTCGTCGAACGTCGCATCGACACCGGCGTCGCCATGGCGACTCCCGACAACATGACGACTCCCGACATCGCGGAACTTCTGAACCCCAAGCTCCCCGAAAACGTCCGTTGAGCCGATCCGCGTCCGATCGCCCGACGCCGCTCCTCACGATGGAAGGCGTGGAAAAATCGTTCGGTGCCACCCGTGCACTTTCGGGGGTATCGCTCGACGTCGCGCCCGGCGACGTGCACGCGCTGATCGGCGAAAACGGCGCCGGAAAAAGCACGTTGATGAAGATCCTCGCGGGGGTCCTCACTCCGGACGCGGGTCGCATGAGTCTCTTCGGCTCCCCCTACCGACCAACGGGCCCCCTCGACGCCCGACGCCGCGGGGTCGCGATGATCCATCAGGAATTGACCCTCGCGCCGCACCTCGACGTCGAGGCGAACCTCACCCTCGGGACGGAAACGACGACGTTCGGTTTCGTGCGCCGTGCGGGACGCCGAGCCGCCATCCGCGATGTGCTGACCCGCCTTCGCTTGGCCGATCTTCCCTTCGACACTCCGGTCGGCACGCTGTCGACGGCGGTACGTCAGCTGCTCGAAATCGCACGCGCGCTTCTCTCCGGCGCCCGGGTCGTGATCATGGACGAACCGACCTCGTCCCTCGGTCGCCGGGACGTCGAACGGCTGTTCGACATCGTCCGCGAACTCGCGGCTTCGGGCTGCGGCATCATCTACATTTCCCACTTCATGGACGAGCTGCGCGAAGTCGCGACCCGATTCACCGTCCTGCGGGACGGCGCGAGCGTCGGAACCGGCACCCTCGACGCCGTCGACGACGACGCGTTGATCCGACTCATGGCGGGTGGCGCCCCCACCACAGGCACGCGCGCGCCGTCCGTGCGCGGGACGCCGTTGCTCGTCCTCGACGGGCTCGAGGGGCACCCACGGCCGACCGAAGCGTCCCTCGTGCTGCACCGGGGAGAGATCCTCGGCATCACGGGGCTCGTCGGAGCGGGGCGGACGGAACTCCTCCGGGCCGTCTTCGGGCTCGACCCGGTCGTCTCCGGCTCGGTGACCTTGGCGGGGATCGGCTTTTCCGCGGACGAGGGCCCCGACGCCCGCTGGGACCGCGGAATGGGCTTCGTGTCCGAGGATCGCAAACACGAGGGCCTGATGCTCGATCTGCCCCTGTCGGTCAATCTGACGCTCAGCCGCCTCGAACCCGTATCCCGGGCGGGCTTCGTCGACGGGAAAAAACTCGATGCGGCCTCACGGGAATGGATCGACCGACTCGGCATCCGAGCGGCGGGGTCGAACGTCGCGGTAGGTTCCCTTTCCGGAGGGAATCAGCAAAAGGTCGCGATCGCTCGACTCCTCCACCACGACGTCGACGTCCTCCTCCTCGACGAGCCGACCCGCGGTATCGACGTCCGCAGCAAAGCGGCCGTATGGGATCTGCTCCGCTCCCTCGCGAACGCGGGCCGAGGGATCCTCGTCGTCGGTTCGCACCTCCCCGAAATGCTCGCTCATTGCGACCGCATCGCCGTCATGAACCGGGGTCGCCTCGGCGAGGCCCGCGACGCGTCGACGGTGACCGCCCACGAACTTTTGACCGAAGCCGTTTCGGTGGCGGAGAGTCGCCATGAGTGATTCGAACGCGGTGCGACTCGTCCGACGGCTCGGGCCGTTCCTCGGCCTCGCGCTCGTCCTCGTCCTCTTCACGGCTCTCGAACCGGATCGTTTCCCCACCGCCGTCAACTTCAGGACGGTGTTGACTCAAACAGTCATCGTGGGTCTCGGCGCCGTGGGCATGACGTTCGTGGTCGTCTCAGGGGGGATCGATTTGTCCGTCGGGTCTTCGATCGCGTTGTCGACGATCGTCATCGCACGACTTCTGCGCGACGGAGCCTCGCCCGCGGCGGCCGCGCTCGCCGGAGTCGTCGCGGGAGGCGTCGTCGGCGTCGTGAACGGCACGCTGATCACGCGACTGCGCATCGCTCCGTTCATCGTGACGCTCGGGACGCTCCAAATCGTCCGCGGGACCGCGAAGTACCTCGCCGGAGAGCAGAAAATCGACGCTCCGGCGTCGTGGCTCGCGGGACTCATGGCGAAAAGCCCCGATCCTTCGTGGCTCATCGTCGCCCCGGGAGTTTGGGCGCTGATCCTCCTCGCGGGCTTCCTCGCCTTCGTCCTCCGTCGCTCGATTCTCGGAGTTCACACCTACGCGATCGGATCCAACGAATCGACGGCCGTCCTCTGCGGCATCAAGGTGGATCGCACCAAGGTGCTCATCTACGGGCTTTCCGGCCTGATGACGGGCCTCGCCGGTCTCATGCAGTTCTCCCGCTTGACCGTCGGCGATCCGACCGCGGCGACGGGCCTCGAACTCAACATCATCGCGGCGGTCGTGATCGGCGGCGCGAGCCTCTCGGGCGGGGTCGGCGGCATCGCGGGATCCTTGGTCGGCGCCCTCGTCATGGCGTTCCTCGCGAACGGGTGCACGCTGGTCGGGGTTCCGAACTACGCTCAGGAGATTCTCGTCGGCGCGATCATCGTGGCCGTCGTGGCCATCGATCGCTCGAAACGCGGCACCTGAACGACGAAGGCCGCGCGGGTCGTCCCGGCGCGGCCTTCGAAGGTAGGAAACGGTTGCGCGGGCCGATCAGGCCATGCCCCACTTCACCTTGTTGGCTTCGACCTCTTCTTCGGTCGGGTTGGTCTTGTTCTCGTACTCGGCCTTGACGAAGGCGGCGGCGTTCGTCGAGCAGTACTTGTTCCACGCGGTGTCGTCGGCGGCGACGGCCGGGACCGCGCTCTCCTCGAAGATCGCCTTCCACGGGCAGGCGCTTTCGCAGGCCGCGCACGAAATGCACTCATCCGGATTGATGTAGAGCATGTTCGGCATGCCGGCGGCCGGGTCGGCCGGCTTGTAGAAGCAATCGGTCGGGCAGGCGCCGACGCACTCGGTCGAGACGCAGTCGACGCAGAGACGGGTCACAACGTAAGCCATGATTCTGGTTTCCTTGCCACAGTTTGCGGGGAGTGGCCCCCGGGCCATATCTGTCGGCGCGGGATTCTATGCAGATTCAGCGGACGCTACTAGATCGAGATGAGAACGAGTCTCATCTAAGCGTTTCCCTCATATCCGCAAGCACGTACGCCAGCACGGCATGGATGCCGACGTGGGCGTCCAACGCCTTCGGATCGACGGCCTCGAACGTGTCGAGGACCGTGTGGTGCCACTCGAAGTATCGGGTGCCGACCGTGTTGATGGACATCATCGGGACGCCGTGCGGCGCCAAGGGTGCGATGTCGGCTCCTCCGCCGTTCGTCGTCGCCTTCGCCGCGCCGAGAGGTCCGAGCAGAGCCACGATGTCGGTGAATGTCCGGAACCGCGGGTCGTCGGTGGTCGCGCCCGCGGGGAGCTTCATGCCGAACCCCGTCGGAGTCTCCACGCCGCCGTCGTTCTCGATCGCGGCGACGTGGCGCTTCGCGGTGCTCCGATGCGCCGCCTCGTACGCGCGGGCCCCGCGCAATCCGTTTTCTTCGTTGGCGAACAGCACGATGCGGATCGTGCGCCGCGGACGCAGGCCGAGCCGCTTCAACACGGCGGGGACTTCGACCACCGATGCGACGCCGCCACCGTCGTCCTGCGCCCCTTCCCCGACATCCCAGCTGTCGAGGTGGGCTCCGAGGAGCACGATCTCGTCGGGTTGCTCCGATCCGAGATAGTCCCCGACGATGTTGGCGCCGTCCGCGTCCGGCATCGTGCGACATCCGAGGTCCATGCGGATCCGCATCGGCTTCCCGTCGCGTACGGTCTTTCCGATCCGGCCCGCGTCTTCGAACGACAGCGCCGCCGCGGGGATCTCCGGGATTCCTTCCGCGTACTTGAGCGTCCCGGTGTGCGGGGTTCGGCTTCCACCGAACCCCGACGAGCGCACGAGGACGCCGACGGCGCCGAGGGCCGCGGCCCGCGCCGCGCCGTCGACGCGGTAGGAAACGGTCTTGCCGTAGCCTTCCCAAGGCACGTCGTACACCACGATCTTTCCCCGGACGTGGTCCCTTCCGAGGCGTTCGAGTTCGACGAACGACCGAACGGCCACCACCTCGGCCTCGATACCCCCTTTCGGAGTTCCCACCGAGCCGCCGAGTGCGAGGACGGGAAGCGCCTCGCTTTCCGGGGACGTGATCTCGACGCGCGCGTGACCACGCACCCATACGGGCACCTTGCACGGCTCCCGTCGAACGATGTCGCATCCCGCGCGTCGCAATTCCTCGAGAGCCCAAGCCTCGGCTTTCGCTTGGGCCGGACTTCCCGCGAGGCGCGGGCCGATGACGCGACAGAGGTGGTGGAGGCGATCCAGCGCCCCGTTGCCGAGCAAGGACGCGGTCGCGATACGACGCGCCACGGCACCGTAGCCATCGGCGATCGTCGGTGTTTGTGCATGAACGGAAACGACGACGGCCGTCGCCACGAGGGCCACGGCCGTCATCCGATTCAGTCCGCGCGAAAAGCGCATGGACATGAGGGGGACCTCACTTCTTGTTGGGGTCGAACTCCGCGGCGGCCGCGAGCATCGTCGCACGCGCTCCGACGCGAGTCCCGTCGTTCTTCTTCGCGAACGTACGAAGTGCCTTCGCGACGTCGGCGGTCGGGGCCTTGTCGCCCGCGGACGCCACGATCTTGCGAAGCGCCTTGTCGAGATCGATTTCCTTCACGACCTCCGGGCGCGCGAAGTCGAGGACGAGCGCGGACGCTTCGTTCTCCCACTCCGGATTGCCCTTGATCCACTTCGCATAGTTCTCGGCCGCCTTTTGAGCGTCGAGGAACCGCGCGTCGTCCATCAAGACTTTCGGGGCCTTCTTGAAGGCTTCCCGGCGCGTCTCGATCTCGCGACCCACCGCCTCGAGGTCTTCCTTCTCGTCGTCCTTCGCTTGAGCGAGGGCGTCGGCCACGACCTTCGCGGCTTCGACGAAAGCATTCTTCCCGTAGAGCAGACCGCGCGCCTTCTTGGCCGCGCCCTTGCCCCAACCGGACTTCGCCTTCTTGAGTTCCGCTTCCACCATTTCCTCGAGCTTCTTCGGGGCGCCGTTGGGGTTGCCCTGCCAAAGGATGGTGCCGTCGACGCCGACGAGCGCCGCCGACGGGAGCCCCGCACCCGAGGACGGGAACGGCTGATCCGCCGACGTGCTCAGCCACGTCTTGTTCGCGGGGAATCGCTTCCACATGAAGCCGGGGATGTCCGACGGATCAAGGCCCTGCGATTCGAGCAGCAGCGCGACGAACCCGTCCTTCCCGTACTTCTCCTGCATCTTGATGGCGTGAGGCACGCTCCCGCCGAGGCAAGGCCCTCAATGATTTCCCCACCAGTCGATGAGGATCGGGCTGCCCTTCAACTCGGCCATGGACTTGCGACCGTCCGAGTTGAGAACTTGTGAGAACACCTTATCGGGAGACGGATCGCCGACCTTCAACTGCGCGAACGCAGCCACCGCGACGACCGCCGCCGCGCCGAGGGTGCGCAGGAAGCGAGAGAGATTCATGGAGACCATTCCCGGAATGGACACCCATTCCGCGTTCCCTCAAGTGTGAGGCTTCGGCCGCTCTTTGGCAAGTTGCCGCCGCGTCGGGACTTGGGAAATTCGGGCCGTCAGGCGATCGATCCGCCGCCCGAGCGCGGCAACCCCCGCATCCAAGGGATGATCCGCCTCGAGTTGACGGAAAAGCCGACGCCCGAGGTCGAGGTCCCCCGACGCCAACGCGGCCCGACAGGCACGCACCCAAAGAGGACGATGCACCCGCGCGTCGGAACGCGCTGCACGCATCAGCGCCAAGCCCCCGGGAGCATCTCCCCCGTCGAAGCGATCCATGCCCGCGGCGATCGGGCACCCGATGTCCGCCGCACCGCCGTAGACGGGAAGCAGGCGCCGCGCCAACGCCGCCAGACTGACGATGTCGAGGTGATTGTGGAGAAAGACTTCGGCGAGTCGATGGCGTCCGCCGCGCTGCCACGCGAAGTACTGCGCGGGACACTCCGCCCCCGGGAGATCGTCTTCGCGATGGAATCCGAGCCAGCGTTCTTCGACGGTCCGTAGCCGGACGTCTCCCCAAATGTTCCGCGCGTGGCGTCGCACGGGATGGATGAGATCGAGGTGCGGACGCCCTCGACAAACGGCCTCGAGGCCCTGGAGACGAAAACGGTCGTCGATCCGCGGAGCGTCGAACGACTTTCCATGAAAACTGACGAGCGCCCGGCCGTCCTCGATTTCGCGACGCACCGCGTCGAGGAAATCGGATTCGAGATGCGGTCCCGCAAGAAGGTGCTGACGCACGACGAACGCGCCGTCGACGTAACGACCGATGCCGACGAGGAACACCCACACGCCCGCACCCCCGTGGAGCGAGGTCGTTTCGGTATCGACGAATCGCCACGCGTCGAGCGGGATGTCGTGGAAGCGCGCATCTCGGGATGCCGCCGCCGCCCATGCGGAGAGGCCGTCGACCGGATTCAACGGAGCATCGCCGTGGCGTGCATGAACCGACACGCGTCGCGTCAGCACCCACGATGGCCCTTCGCGTTGGAGCCCGGGCACGGGAGGTGCTCCCGCTTCGGTGACGGATGTTGCGACGGCGACGGCGGGACTCGGCGCCGGCCCACCCGCCGGTGCCACCCGTCCGTCGGGCGCGACGCCCAATCGCCGGAGTCGGTCTAGGAAAGGGCTTCCCATGCCCCCTCGGTCGCCGCGCGAACGGTCCCGCTCCATGCCGCCAAAAGGTCGAGGACGACTCCGGCCGCCTCCTTGGCCTCGCGCCCGCCGCGATTCAATCCGATGCACGAAGGGCACCCGATCTCGCAAGGGCATTTCGCGAGAGCGTCACGGGCCGCGAGGACGAGTTCCCGCCGTTTGGCGAAGAACGTCTCCGCGAATCCGACTCCCCCGCGGACCGAATCCATGAGCATGATCACGGGTCGTTCGAAATGATCGTGTTCGAATTCGCCGAAACCGCGCACGTCCGCGGGACTGCATCGCACGAAAATCGGCGCCAAACCACGAAGAAGGTGGGCGATGCCGGGAACGGCTCCCGCGCGTGTCCCTTCGCGCAAACGCGCCCGCGCGACCAGTTCCTCCGACAAGGCGAACCACATCGCCGTGGTGTCGAGTTCTTCGGGAGGCAACGCGATGTTTCCGGAATCGAGCGTTTCGTGCGTGTAGAAACGAATGCGTTTGAACACGGTCGCGAGCGTGGTCACGTGCACGTCGCCACGACCTTCGATCGCCGCGGCGGTATCGATCCTTTCGTCTTCGGTCAGAACGGCCACCTTGGTTTCCGTCTCCGCGTCGGTGTACCAATCGACGGCGGCGCGCGTCGCGTAAGCGCGGCGTCCGTCCCAGTCGAGTTTCTCGACGTGGTACTGCTCGCCTTGATGTTGGTAGATCGCATGTTCGTGGATCGTGGTCGCGGCGTCGGAGCGTGCGACCATCCCGAGCGACGTGTCGTCCTTCGTGTCGAGCACGATGAACGAATCCGGATCGACGAAGTCGAGGCTGACGTCCTGCGCGGGGTACGCGTCCGCCATCCAGTGGTACTTGTCGCCCCGTTCGAGCAGGACACCCCCCTCGGACGCCAACCAGCGGAGCAACTCCGCCGCATCCGGTGAATCCCCGAAGCCGTCACCACGACGGAACGGCAATTCGAACGCCGCGCATTTCACGTGCTGCGCGAGCAACACGGGGTTGTCGGGATTGATGACGGGGCTCTCCGAAACCCCCGCCAAGACCCGTTCGGGATGCGTCAGGATGAACTGATCGAGAGGAACCGACGTTCCGACGAGCAGCGACAATGACAAACCGGAACGACGTCCGGCACGCCCCGCTTGTTGAAAATACGACGCGATGGTTCCGGGATAGCCCATCATGACGACCGCGTCGAGGGCTCCGATATCGACGCCGAGTTCGAGGGCGTTCGTCGCGGCGACCATACGGATCGCCCCGCCACGAAGTCCCTGCTCGATGTCGCGCCGCAGCGCCGGAAGGTAGCCGCCTCGATACGTCGCCACCTTCGATTCCGGCATTCCGAGTTCGGAGGCCGTATCTCTCAGATACTTCGTGACGACTTCCACACGGCTGCGGCTGCGGCCGAAGACGATCGAAGGAACATCCTGTTCCATCAAACGCCGAGTCAGTTTCCGCACGTGATCGACGGCGCGCGCCCGAATACCGAGCGCCGGAACCATGACGGGAGGATTGTAGAACACGTGATGGCGCTCGGCGGCGGGTGCGCCGTTGCGGTCGATGACGACGGGATGACGCCCCGTAAGCCGACGGAAGTGGGCGGCCGGTTCGTGGATGGTCGCCGAGCATGCGATGAACGTGGGCGACCCGCCGTGGTGACGGGCGATCCGCACGAGGCGACGAAGGACGTTGGCGACGGAAGATCCGAAGACGCCTTTGTAGTGGTGGAGCTCGTCGACGACGATCCACCGGAGCCGGCGGAAGAAAGAAACCCACCGCGCATGGTTCGGAAGAATGCCGACGTGCAGCATGTACGGATTGGTGACGAGGATGTCGCACCGATCGCGGGCGATCCGACGTTCGTCGGGCGGCGTATCGCCGTCGTACGTGTGACACCCGATCGCGTCGCCGAGTTCCGAAGCCAACCCGTGCAGTTCGGCGACCTGGTCCTGCGACAACGCCTTGGTGGGAAACAGATAGAGAGCCGTCGGACGTCGATCCGGATCTTCCGTCAACATCGACGAAAGTACGGGGAGATTGTAGGAAAGGGACTTGCCGCTCGCGGTCGGAGTGACGATCAGGGCGTCGCGCCCCGCCGAGGCGTGAACGCATGTTTCCGCCTGATGACTGTAGAGACGCGCGATCCCCCGCCGAGCGAGGACGTCCCGCAACGCGGACGGGACACAATCGGGAAACGGCGCGAAGGACCCGTTCCGACCGGGCGCGACGTGCCACGCCACCACGTTGTCGGACAACGAGCGGTCGGTTTTAAGTGCATCGAGAAACGCGTCGAGCGACATGTCGGTCTCCCCCGCGGACTCCGGATCCGCGTCGACCGGTCACGCTACCAGCGGGGGGGGACGCCGAAGATCGGCGCGGATCGAAGCCAGTCGAGCCCCGCGACGAGGACGTCTTCGACGTCGCCGTGATCGAAGGCCCCCTCGCCGCGCTCGGCCAATCGGCGTCGGAACGCGGTTCGGACGGCCCCCGACCGAAGCAGCACGCTCCCGGAGCAGCGAACGCTCGGCGAGGCCGTGGCGGAGAGCCTACGCGCCTCGGTCGCGAGATCCGCCAAAGCCTCCCCCGCGCCTTCGGCGACGGCCGCGGCCGCGGGAAAATCGGTCACCAGCGCGTCGAGCACGGCGGCCACGGCGGACGGCGGCCCGGTCGACGCGCCCTCGCCGAGACGTCGGGCGATTTCCGTCGCCAGCGCGGGGTCCCGGAGGGACGCTTCCAGGAGGCGGGTCCCGATCCAGTGACCGGAACCTTCGTCCCCGACGGCGGGGCCCTTCCCGCCCGCCCGAACGAAGGCGCCTCCGGCGCCACGGGCGACCGCGATCGACCCGGTCCCGGCCACCACGAGGACCCCGGGAACTTCGGGGCCGGGGAACGCGGCGCAGTGGGCCAGTTCCGCATCGTTCATGAACCACGCAGCCCCCACGAGGACCCCGGCCCTCTCGAACGCCCGTCGAACGAGAATTCGCGCCTCGGGATGACTCGCCCCCGCCATTCCGACCACCGCGCGGTCGAGCGTCCGCCCCGCCGCTTCGACCCCGACCAGCAGATCAAAGATGCACGCTTCGACGGCTTTCGCACCGACGCGGTTCGGATTTCCGCACGGGGCTTCGGATCGACGGGACTCGTTTCCGATCTCTAGGAGGGCTCGGGATCCCGTGCCCCCGAGATCCATCACGAGCGCGGCCCCCGAAGTCTTCATGGACCCATCCTACAGCAGCGATTCACGTCGCGAAAAGTCGCCCAAAGGGTATCGTGGCAACATGATGCGTCGATGGATCCTCGCCTTCTGCGTCGCGCTCGCCGCGGGCTGCGGAGGCGATTGGGCGTCCGACGGCATGGCCGCCTTCCGCAAGGGCGACACGAAGACCGCCGCCGACCTGCTCGCGATCGCCCACGAACACGATCCCTCGCGCAAGGACGTCGCGATCCTTCGCGCCGTTTGCCTTTCCCGCTCGCGACGGAGTGCCGAAGCCGAAGCGTTGCTCCGCCCGCTCGTCGATGACCCCGAGGTCCGACTGTTGGCGGTCGCGGCGCTGACCGAAACGTTCGCCGAAGCCGGCCGCCACAAGGACGCCGTCGACGCCGCCCGTGAGGCGACGCGCTCCGAACCGGGCAACAACCTTTTGAACGAAGCCTTGGGAATCGCCTACGCGGATTGGGCGGACGCTCAGTTCCGCGCGATGCCCCAACAACTCGAATCGGTCCTGTCCTCGAACACCGCGAGTTGGGTCAGTCGCGCCCTCCGCGATCTCCATGCGCTGCCGAAGGACGATTACGCCGCGCGCCTGACGCAACTCAAGGAACGCCTCGTAAGGTCCGAAGGCCTCGAACGGCCCGAAGTTCTCGACGCTCTCGTCGCTCCGATGCGCGAGGCGACGACGACGGCCCGCGACATTTTCGCGGCGTGCGCGGACGATCCTTCGGCTTTCCGGGCCCGTCTCGAAAGCGGACGCGTAGCCGTCGCCGCGAAGGACGTCGATCGGGCCCGAACGATCCTCGAACCCCTGCTCGACCTGAAGAGCGAAGGTCTCGACCCGTTGCGCGCGGAGGCGGCACGGCTCACCGTCGGGGTCGCCATCGACCTCCTGACGGAACTCCTGATCGCGGCAGGAAAAC
>CAIWVZ010000354.1 GCA_903916245.1 uncultured Planctomycetota bacterium
AACCAATCCCATCGTTTCCTTCAAACTCGCATTCTCGCAGCGGGTACTAACGCACGTCGGTTCAACTGCACGGCCGTACCGCTGCCGCGGCGGTGACTACTCCCATCGGCAGGTCGGCAGTTCCCGCCGAACTCGGTGGTCAGCGCGGATGTCGACTTCGAGCGTGGGTGCTCGCGCACAAACCACTACACACGGCCTTCTCACGGGGCACGGAGAGGATGCACCGTGCCGCTGAATCGGTCGACACCGGGTCCGACTGTTGCCCTATGTTCGACTCACGCCAGGGCGAGCATGCGATCGAGAGCGAGCTTGGCGTCGCGCTTGTCGGCGTCGTTCACGCGGATGCGGTTGACGACGACGCCTTCGGCGAGGTTCTCGAGCGCCCACAGAAGATGGGCGGGATCGATGCGGTACATCGTCGCGCAGAGGCACGAGATACCCGAGAGGGAAAGGATCTTCTTGTTCGGGAACTGCGACGCGAGGCGCGACACGAGATTGATCTCGGTGCCGATCGCGAAGGCGGTGCCGTCCGGGGCGTCCGAGACGATCTTGATGAGGCGTTCCGTCGAGCCGGATTGATCGGCCTTCGACACCGTCTCGATCGGGCATTCGGGGTGCACGATGATCTGGATGCCCGGATGGGCGGCGCGCATCGCGTCGACGTGTTCCGGCAGGAACTTCACGTGGACGGAGCAGTGACCCTTCCAAAGGACGATCTTCGCGCGGTCGCATCCCGCGCGGAGGTTGTCGTCGGGGAGCGCATGCGGATCCCACACCGCCATGTCGGAGAGGGGAATCCCCATCGCGTGGCAGGTGTTGCGGCCGAGATGCTGATCGGGCAGGAACAACATGCGGCGGTTTTGCGCCAAGGCCCATTCGATGATCTTGCGCGCGTTGGACGACGTGCAGACCGCGCCGCCGTTGCGGCCGCAGAAAGCCTTGATCGCCGCCGACGAATTCATGTAGGTGATCGGGGTGATGTCCCGACCACCGAGTTCGGCCCAAGCGGCTTCCACCTGATCGATGTTGGCCATGTCGGCCATGGAGCAGCCCGCAGCGAGGTCGGGGAGGATGACCTTCTGGTGGGGCGCCGCCAAGACGTCGGCGGACTCGGCCATGAAGTGGACGCCGAGGAAGACGATGAATTCGGCGTTCGGACGCGCGGCGCCGTCGCGGGCGAGCTTGAAGGAGTCGCCGGTGCAATCGGCGAAGCGGATGACGTCGTCGACCTGATAGTGGTGGCCGAGGATGAGGAGGCGATCCCCGAGACGCGCCTTCAGCGCCGCGATCTTCTTGAGCGTCGCGTCGAGATCGAGCGCGGTGGCCGACGGGTCGAGGGCGATGGGCGTCATGGCGAACTCCGCGGCCGCCGATTGCGCGGCGACCGAAAAAGGTTACCAACTTCCGGCGTCCCCCAACCCATCCGCACGGGGAGATCGGAGCGTTCGGCATGTCGGAATGGAAGCGCAAAGTGGCGGTCGTGACGGGCGGCGGCCGGGGTATCGGCAAGGCGTGCGCGATCGCCCTGGCGGAAGCGGGGGCGAAAGTGGTCATCGTCCACCGCAGCGACGCGACATCCGCCGCACGCACGGTTTCCGCCATTCGGCGTCGTGGCGGCCATGCCGAAGCGATCGCCGTGGATGTCGCGGATCAGGCGCTCGTCGAGGCCGCGTTCGATACGATCCGAAAGACCCATCGTCGCATCGACGTCCTCGTCCATTCGGCGGGGATCTGGGAACCCGAACCGTTCCTTTCGGGAGACGGTTCCGTATGGCGACGGACGCTCGAAGTGAACCTCGAAGGGGCGGTGAACGCGGCGCGCGCTGCCGCACGCGCGATGGCGGCGCGACGTTTCGGGCGTCTCGTGTTCATCGGATCGACGGCGGGTATCCGCGGCGAGTCGGGCTATGCGGCGTATGCGGCGTCGAAGGGCGCGCTGTTCGCTTTGGTGCGATCGCTCGCCGCCGAACTCGCGGGGACGGGTATCACCGCGAACGTGGTGTCGCCGGGATGGGTGCTGACGGACATGACGCGCGCCGCGCTGACGAAGGACCGCCTCGCGGAAATCGAAAGCGCGATCCCGACTGGACGCATTTCGAAGCCGGAAGACGTCGCCGCCGCGGTGATGTTCTTGGCCTCCGACGGAGCGGGACAGGTGAACGGCGGCAACATCGACGTCAACGGCGGCGTCGTGTTTTCCTGATCGTCACGCGTCGTCGAACATCGCGTCGATCGCCGCCGCGAAACGCTCTTCGATCACGTTGCGCTTCTTTTTGAGCGTGGCGGTCAGCGTCCCGTCTTCCGGTGAGAACGGCGCGGCGAGCAACGCGACTTTCGTGATTTGCTCGAACCCGCGCCAACCGTTCGACGGCGCCATGATGCGAACGACTTCGTCTTTCACGGCCTTACGCGCGGCGGCCTCTTCGGCACGGGCAGCGGGATCATCGGGAAGGGCGACGCCTCGGGCTTTCAGCACGTCCCAATCGGGGAGCACGAAGACGCCGAGCGCCTTGCGGCCGTGGCCCACGACCATGGCGTCCGCGATGAGCGGCGACGCCATCAACGCCGTTTCGATGTTCGCGGGTTCGACGTTTTCGCCGCCCCGCAACACGATCGTGTCCTTCGCGCGACCTACGATGACGAGGCTGCCCTTTTGCGTGAGCATGCCGAGATCGCCCGTGTCGAACCAACCGTCGCGAAGGCACGCGGCGGTCGCGGCGGGGTTGTTCCAATAGCCCTTCATCACCTGCGGGCCGCGTGCCAGGATGACGCCCTTCCTCCCGGCGGGGAGAGTGGCCCCGGACTCGTCCACGATGCGGATGTCGGTCGCGTGGAGCGGCGGGCCGATCGTCCCGAAGACGTTGTGACGCGGGATGCGGACGCTGAGAACGGGAGCGGTTTCCGTCAGGCCGTAGCCGTTGAGGAGAGGAACGCCCGCGTCCAAGAAAAACGCGTCGACTTCGGGGGGAAGCGGACCCCCGCCGGAAATGATGATCGGACGATTGCCGCCGAGGGCCGCGTGTAGTCCCCGGTAGACGAACCGACGCGCCAAGAACTCCTGCAGCGACGTCAGCGCGCAGGCGAGGAACCCCGCGATCTTCGGTCCGAATCCGGTTTCGGCCTCGCGTCCGGGGCCGACCACGGTGGTCCCCGTCGCGCGGCGGCGGGCGTCGTTGAATCGGCGGCTACCCGAGAGCGCCCAGCCGACGAGGGATTTCTTCCATCCGGGGAGTTTCTCGATCGTGCCGAGCACCGCCTGGTGGAACATCTCCCACACGCGCGGGACGCCCGCCAAGAAGTGCGGCGACACGCGGCCGATGTCCGCCTTCAGCGTGCGCTTCGACGAGTAGTGCAACTCCATGCCGCTGTCGAGCACGATGTACTCGAGCGTGCGTTCGAACGTGTGCCACGTCGGGAGGAACGATACGTAGCGAAGTCCGGGCCCGAACTCGAGGATGCCCGGAACCGCATCCATGTTGTGCATGATGTTCGCGTGGGTGAGCATCACGCCCTTCGGATTGCCCGACGTACCCGACGTGTAGATGATCGTCGCGAGATCGTCGTCGGCGACGGCGGCGTACCGCGCGGCGAGTTCGGCGTCGCCGCCGGCCACCCGGGCCGCGCGTCCGCGTTCGCGAAGTTCCGAGAGCGTGGGGATGCCGGGACGCCCTTCACCGCGCAGGACGATGACGTGATCCAACGGGGGAAGCGCGTCCTTCACGCGATCGTACAGGGCCGCGTCTTCGAAGATGGCCGAGCGGCAACCCGCGTGGGTGAAGCAGGCGCCGATTTCCGCCGCGGAGGCATCGCCGCCGCGCGGGACGTCGACGACGCCGATCGACAAAAGCGCGAGATCCGCCGCGATCCACGCGTCGAGATTTTCGGACGCGATGCCCACGCGATCGCCCGGGCGGAATCCGAGCGCGAGGAATCCGGCGGCGAGATCGTCGACGGCGTCCAAGAGCGCGCCGTAGGTCCACGACGGCTGCAAACACGCCTTGTGTCCGACGAGCGCCGTCATGTCGCGGCGCGCCGCCGAGACGCGTCGGATCCGGTTCGGGATCCCGTGGTTCATGGGCTTTCCTGCTAGCATCGGAAGCGACGGCCGGCGTCGGCCCGCGTTCAACGATTGTGCGCCGAGATGGGATCCTTGTCCACTTCAACTTTCTCCGTCGCCGTGCCCGCGAAGGCGGGTGACCGCGTGATTCCTTTCGTCGTCGGTCTCACCGCCGCCGTTCTCGCCGCGCTCGGCGGTGCCGCGGCCGACGTGCCCCGTTTCGGACTTCGGCCCTACGTCGATGTCGTGACGCCGGGATCCGTCGGGGCGTTCGCGTCGTCGTGGCTCGCGTCCGGGCCCGTCGTGGCGCTCGTCGCCGGACTCTCGGCGGGACTGCTCGCCGCCGCGGCGTCCGCGCTGCCGCGTCGCCTCCTCGGGCGATCGGTGCCTTACGTCGCCGGGTTGTTCGCCGTGCTTCCGCTCGTCGCACCCGCGTGGCTCGTACAGCAGCGTCATGAAGGCGGCGCGTCCATCGCGTTCGGTGGGCTTTGCGCGGCCGCGGCCCTTGCGGCCGCATGCGGTGTGTTCGGCCGTCCGGGTGGTGTCGCGCGGGCCGTCGCCGGCGTCGGCGCCGCCGTCGCCTGTGCCGCCCACCCGGTGTGGTTCGGGGCGTCGCTGCTCGCCGGTTGGGCCGGAGTCGCGACTTCCGAGCGCAAGGCGACACCCGTCGCCGGCCTACTCGTCGTCCTCTGCGGCGCGGTCGGTGTGGGCGTCGGCGCGGGCGTGGGCGTCTCGCCCGAAACCCTGCGCGCCGCCCTGACCGATCTTTTGTGCGCGCCGATCGAAGTCTTCAATCCGAACGTCCGCTTCGATTTCCCGACGGGCTTCGAATCGATGGCGCGCGGCACGACCGCGGTGCTCGGCGGTGCCGTGTGGACCATGGTCATCGCGTGGATCTGCATGGTCGCGGGCGTCGATCGCGGCATGTTGCTCGCGGTGGCGCTGCTTCTTTCCGCACTCGGACTCGCGACACACCCCGAATCCGTTCCGGGTTCGCCGTGGACGTCGATCGCGTTCGTCGTGCTCGCGATGCCGCTGCTCACCGTCGCGTTCGCGCCGATCTCCGGCGGCGTCCTCGACGGCATCGTCGGCGGCTTGATGCTCGCGCTGATCGTCGTCGCGGGCGTCGGCGCCGCGCAGCGTCGCCCGTGGCTCGAATCACGCTCCGTCGCGTTCCGCTTCCCGCGCGATGCGTCGGGCAACGTCGTCGAATGGGAGCGCGAACCCGATCCGGCGCGGCTCGTCTTGTTCCTCGAAACGCTCGCGGAGAAAGACGCGTACGCCCCCGCCGTCGCCGACACGGCGCGCAAGCGCATCGACGAAGAGGCCCCGGCTTGGCGCCCGGAGCGTCTGCGAACGATTTTCTCGAAACGCGAAAAGAAGGTGCCTTCGGTGACGGGGACGCCGGAAGTCGTCGCCGCGCTCGAGCGCATCGTTCTCGAACTCAATCTCGTCGAAGGTCTCGAGAAGGAGGGTGTCGAACGCGCCCCGGAAGCGCTCGAAGCACTCGGGCGCGCGGTGCCGGACGCCCTCGAAGTCTTCCACAACGGCGCCCGCACGATTCGCGGCCTTCAGGAACTACCCCGTTTCGAAGCCCGTGCGCGCCACTGGGCGGAACTCGGTTCGCGTCTCGGACTGATTCCGGAATCGATCGCGCTGCGCGAAGCCCTCTGCGTCTTTCATCCCGACGATCGCGACGATCGCGCGCGCCTCGGCATGCACCGCGTGATGGCGGGGCAGTGGAAGGAAGGCATCGCCGATCTCGAAAACGCCTTGAAGTCGATGGACGGCAAGGGCCGCTACGCGGGACTCGTGCGCGGCTATCTCGGCGTGGCGCGCTGGCGATCCGGCGACGCGGCGGGGGCGGCGACGGATCTCGACCGCGGATGGAGCCAAGTCGCCCCGGGAGGTTCCGGCCTCGTGACGCAGGCGGTCCTGCCCGACACGGTCGATTACTACCTCGTGGGGGAGATCGCCCTCGCCCGGCTCGAACTGGCGAAAGCGGCCACCTCCGAGGCGGCGGCGACGCAAGCCGCGAAGGACCTCGACGGCCTGCTCAAGGGACCGCTCGACTTCGGTCTTCGCCGTTTGCCCGCGCTCGTGCTCGCGGGACGCCTCGCGGCGTTGAAGGGTGAAAACGACCGGGCGCTCGTGTTCCTCCGCGAGGCCCGCGGGCTCACGGCGCGGTCGGCGAAGGAGGCCGCGGACGGCCCCGACGGCCGAATCCTCCACCCTCGTTGGCGGAAGATGGGACTGCGGTGGCTCGCGGACGTACTGAAAAACACGCCGGGAACCGATGCTGAACGTGCCGAGGTCGAACGGGAAATCGGCGCGGGCTGACGCGCCGACCTTGAGCGTCGGCAAGACCATGCCATGATGCGGGGCCTCCGGACCAAGGGGTCCCGGCGGCGAAAGTTTGCGCGAAGCCAGAGGGTCGTTGCATGCCGCGTCGGGATGACATCCGTTCCATCCTCATCATCGGGTCCGGTCCGATCGTCATCGGTCAAGCGTGCGAGTTCGACTACTCGGGCACGCAGGCGGTGAAGGCGCTTCGCGAGGAGGGCTATCGGGTCATCCTCGTGAACTCCAACCCCGCGACGATCATGACCGATCCGGACATCGCGGATCGCACCTACGTCGAACCGCTCACCCTCGAGTACCTCGAAAAGGTCATCGAGAAGGAGCGCCCGGACGCGGTCCTGCCGACCCTCGGCGGTCAAACCGCTCTGAACCTCGGCGTCGCGCTCGAAGAGAAGGGAATCCTGGCCCGCTACAACGTGAAGATGATCGGCGCCGACGCCGACGTCATCCGCACGGCGGAAAGCCGCGACCTCTTCAAGCAGGCGATGATCCGCATCGGTCTCGACGTCCCGCAATCCGGCCTCGCCCACACGATGGAAGAGGCGCGCAAGGTCCGCGAGATGGTCGGCCTGCCGTGCGTCATCCGGCCCGCGTTCACGCTCGGCGGAACGGGCGGCGGCATCGCCTACAACCAGGAAGAATTCGAACAGATCTGCTCGCGGGGACTGGAGCTCTCTCCGACGTCCGAAGTGCTCATCGAAGAGTCGGTGATCGGTTGGAAGGAGTTCGAACTCGAGGTGATGCGTGACCGCGCCGACAACGTGGTCATCATCTGCTCGATCGAGAATATCGATCCGATGGGTGTCCACACGGGTGACTCGATCACGGTCGCCCCGGCTCAGACGCTGACGGATCGCGAATATCAGCGGATGCGCGACGCGGCGCTGAAGATCATCCGCGCGATCGGCGTCGAAACGGGCGGATCGAACATCCAGTTCGCGATGAACCCGAAGGACGGTCGCATGACCGTCATCGAGATGAATCCGCGCGTGTCCCGTTCCTCGGCCCTCGCGTCGAAGGCGACGGGTTTCCCGATCGCGAAGATCGCCGCGAAACTCGCCGTCGGCTACACGCTCGACGAACTGAAGAACGACATCACGCGTCAGACGCCCGCCTGCTTCGAGCCGGTGATCGACTACGTCGTCGTGAAGGTTCCGAAGTGGGCGTTCGCGAAGTTCCCGGATGCCGACCGCACGCTGACGACGCAGATGAAGTCGGTCGGCGAAGTCATGGCGATCGGCCGCACGTTCAAGGAAGCCTTGCAGAAGGCCTTCCGCAGCCTCGAAGTGGGCAAGGACGGGTTCGGGCTTTCGAAGTCCGATCCGGTGCTCAACGGCGTCGCTCTCGACCGCGACGCGCTCGAACGCAAGATCGCCGTGCCCGACGAATTGCGCCTCCTCGACGTCCGCCTCGCGATGCATGCGGGGTTGTCGCCCGCCGACATCGCGACCGCGACCGGAATCGATCCGTGGTTCCTCGCGCAACTCGCGCAGATCGTCGCGATGGAGAAAGACATCCTTGCGGCGGGCGGCATCGCGAAGGTCGATCGCCCGATGATGCGCGAGTGGAAACGCGCCGGATTCTCGGACGCGCAGATGGCGCGTGCGTGGAAGACGACGGAAACGGCCGTGCGCGCCCACCGCAAGAAGTTGGGTGTGCTTCCGGTCTACAAGCTCGTCGACACGTGTGCCGCCGAGTTCGAAGCCTTCACGCCCTACTACTACTCGACTTACGAGGAAGAAGACGAAGTCGCGCCGGCGACCCGCAAGAGCGTGATGATCTTGGGCTCCGGCCCGAACCGCATCGGACAGGGGATCGAATTCGACTACTGCTGCGTTCACGCGGTGCTCGCGCTGCGCGAGGCGGGATACGAGACCATCATGGTCAACTCGAATCCCGAAACGGTGTCCACCGACTACGACACGTCCGACCGTCTCTACTTCGAACCGTTGACGCACGAAGACGTGCTCAACATCTACGAGAAGGAAAAGCCGTTCGGCGTGATCGTGCAGTTGGGCGGGCAAACGCCCCTCAACCTCGCCCACGGCCTCGAAGAGGCGGGGGTGCCGATCATCGGCACCAGTCCGAAGTCGATCGACCTCGCCGAAGACCGCGAACGCTTCAACAAAGTCGTGGCGGATCTCGGATTGCACCAACCGCAGGGCGGCATGGCGGCCGACGCCGATGCCGCGGTGGCCGTGGCGCACCGCGTCGGATACCCGGTCCTCGTGCGTCCGTCCTACGTGCTCGGTGGTCGTGCGATGGAAATCGTCTACGACGACGACGGCGTCCGTCGCTACATGGCCGAGCAGAAGGAAGTGTCGAGCGAGCGTCCGATCCTCGTCGATCACTATCTCGAACACGCGATCGAAGTCGACGACGACGTCCTCGCCGACGGCGAGCGTCAGGTGATCGGCGGAATCATGGAACACATCGAAGAAGCCGGTATTCACTCCGGCGACTCGACGTGCGTCATCCCTCCGCACACGTTGTCGGACCGCATCCTCGACGCGATCCGCGACGCCGCCAAGAAGTTGGCGAAGGCGCTCGACGTTCGCGGCCTCATGAACGTGCAGTTCGCCGTGAAGAACGACACGGCCTACGTGCTCGAAGTGAATCCGCGCGCGTCGCGCACGGTGCCGTTCGTCGCCAAGGCGATCGGGGTGCCGCTGGTCAAATACGCCGCGCGCGTGATGGCGGGCGAGAAACTCGCCGACATCGGGTTCACCGAAGAGGTGACGATTCCGCATATCGCGGTGAAGCAACCCGTGTTCCCGTTCTCGAAGTTCCCGGGCTGCGACATCATCCTCGGCCCGGAAATGCGGTCGACGGGCGAAGCGATGGGACTCGATACGAACATCGGTCGCGCGTTCGCGAAGGCGCACGAGGCGTGCGGAAACCGCTTGCCGCTCGAAGGCCTCGTCTTCCTTTCGGTCAAGGACTCGGACAAGCGCGAGATCGTGGCCTTGGCGTCGCGTCTCGACGCGCTCGGTCTGCGCATCCTTTCGACGGGCGGCACGTGGAAGGTGCTCGAGCGCAACGGCATTCCCGCCATCCGCGTTCGCAAGATCGCGGAAGGACGTCCGAACATCACGGATTACCTCAAGAACCGCGAGGTGAAGCTCGTCATCAACACGCCGTCGGGCAAGGGCCCGCGTACCGACGAAGCGAAGATTCGCGGTCTCGCCGTGGCGCAGGGACTTCCCTGCATCACCACGCTCTCGGGCGCGGCGGCGGCGATCTCCGCGATCGAAGCCAAGAAGCGCCGCACGACGCAGGTGATCGCGCTTCAGGACTTGGAATCGTCGGCGACGTCCAAAGCCTGATCGTCAGCGCCGCGGG
>CAIWVZ010000355.1 GCA_903916245.1 uncultured Planctomycetota bacterium
CACCAACGTCGGCACGATCGGCTCGGCCCACCCGGGCTACGCGAACCCGAACTTCGGCACCTGCAACCTCAGCGGCTCGGCCGGCGTCAACGACGTCTTCTTCAGCTACACGCCGACGTGCAACGGCACCCTCGACGTCACGACCTGCAACGGCACCAACACGAACGTGGCGGGTGAACTCTCCGACACCACCCTTTCGGTGTGGTCGGGGACGACGATCCTCGCCTGCGACGATGACGCCAACGGCACGACCTGCGGCGCCAACGGATATCAATCCACGGTGTCCGGCCTCGCCGTGTCGGCGGGCACGACCTACCTCATCCGCGTATCGGGATGGGGAACCACCGCAGGGGCGACGACGGTCGGCACCTTCAACGTGGGCGTGACCATGCACACCGCGGCGAAGGCCGTCGTCGGCGCGGGCTGCAACGGTCTCGCCCTCGACGGTACTCTTCCGATCCTCGGTCAGTCGGGCACGTTGACCCTCACGGGCGGCACGGCGAACACGCTCGGCTTGCTCGCGGTCTCGTTCCCCAACGGTGTGCCGGCTCCGTTCGGCGGCTGCACGCTCTACCTCGAGCAGGAAAGCATCGCGTTCTACAACGTGTTCACGACCGACGGCACCGGCTCGTACGTCCTGACCGAAACGATGCCCTCCGACCCGGCGATGAACTGCCTCAAGATCATGACGCAGGCGTTCACCTTCGGCACGGTCCTCTCGGCGTCGAACGGCGTCGAACTGACCTTCGGCACCTGATCCTTCGGTCCTTCGCGACCGTACGACCGCCCCATGCCACCCGGCGTGGGGCGGTTCCTTTTTCGGGCGCCTCGCAATCCGAAGATTTTCTTCGACACATTTTTCCGCTCCCCGTTCCTCGACGGATCAACGGTTGAAGCCTCCCCGGGTCACGTCTCCCGCGGCTTCGGAGAACCGCCATGATCCGTTCCATCCGTGTCGTCCTGACCCTCGCCCTCGTCGCTCTTCTTGCCCTCCCCGTCGCCGCCCAATGCGGCATCGACGACGGTGCCGTCGGCCCCTGCTGCGCTCCGACCCAACTCGCGATCCCGCTCTTCCCTCCGATGCAGTTGGCCGGGAAGGGCGCCGTCCTGAAGGACTGCGGCGTCGAAGCCCAGTTCCCGACGGGCAACCTCGTGACGAACGTCCAAGTCGCCCCGGACTACTGGTTGTTCACGATGGCGATCAACGGGGGCGGCGCCGTGATCCCGGGGTCGACCTTCTTCGGGAAGTACTCCCGCACGTGGATGGAGAACACCGGCGCCGGACAGATCCAGGTGTGGCGCTTCCTCGTCAACGGCGACGCGACCTACACGATCCCCGCCGGTGCCGTTCCCGGTCTCCCCGTGCCGACATCGGCGTTCGCCCCCTACAACCTCCCCGTCCACTTCAGCGGCGCGATCGACTACGCCAAGAACTGCGCGACGGGGCAATGGAACATCGCCTACTGGCTGACGCACGGCTGCCCGGTCGAGATGCACGCTCCGTGGTCGGCGCGCCCGATCCCCGCGGCAGGTGCCTGGGCACGTCGCACCTACCACTTCGTGGCCCCCGCCAACTTCAACTTCGCCGCGGTCGGCCCGACCCCCGTCGGCACGCTCTTCGGTGAATCGCTCCGCATGTCCGCCGTCAGCACCGCGGGAACCTACTTCACGCAGTCGGAGACGCCCGTGATCAACGGTTCGGTGACGAACGGCGCCCCGTTCTGCGCGTGCCTCCCGCCCGGCGCCGCCCCGGCCAGCCTTCGCAGCTCGGACATGCAGCTGAACGGCGTCGCGGCGTGCATGGGAGTGGTGCTCCCCTTCAACACGCTGCCGGTACCCGGGATCTTCCCGACGGGGATGCGCTCGCTCTCCCTCGGTGCCCATGCGCTCCCGCCGGCCGCCGGACAGTTCTATCCGTCGATCGGCACCCGCGTCGCCCACCAAACGGCGGTGATCGTCGACAACGGACCGTGCACGGGCATCACGGCGGGCAACATCCACCTCTACGGCGGTGTGGTGACGTCCGGAAGCAACCCGCTCGTGAGCTTCACCGCGGCGCCCGTCGCCGGTGCGATCGGCAATCAGCTCGACCTCGGCAACATGCTCGTGACGGGAGCGGGTGCCTGGGTGATCGGATTCGGTGCGCCTTACGTGTCGGACCGCGTTTTCGGCCTCACCTACTTCTGATCCGATCCTCTCGAGGAAGAACCCCCGACGGACGCACGTCCGCCGGGGGTTCTTCCTCGTACCGAACCGATCGATCTACTTCTTCGGCTCGAAGTCGAGCGTCAACGTCAACGTCTTGCCGCCGCGTTCGACCGTCAGCGTTTTCTTCGTCCCGCCGACGTTGATGGCCGACGAGAGTTGATCGCGGTTGTCGACCACGGTGTCGTCCACCTTCACGATGCGATCCTGCGGCTGCAGGCCCGCGGCCGCACCGCGGGACCCTTCGACCACCTCTTCGACCACGAGACCTTTCGCCGAACGGTCGAACTGCGCCCCGAGCCGGCGTCGCGCGGTGGCCACGTTCGGTGGTGCCGGAGTTCCGCGCGGCAGGAGCGTCGGCCAATTCGCGATCGCGAGGGCGCTGAGGGCGATCACCATCGACGAGTGTCGTTGGTACTCGGGGATCGCCGCGGCGAAGACGTCGTTCTGCGTGTGCCACGTGTATCCGTAGTTCGCGACGCCCGCCTGATTCCAGAAGATCCCCGGTGCGCCGCGCACCGTGTACGACGCGTGGTCGGAAGCTCCGGCCACGGGCAACTTGTCCACCTTCTTGATGGCGAACGGCTTCATCGGATCGAGATCCTTCACCGGCGCCAGAATCTCCTCGAAGATCGGCACCATTTCCGGGATACCGATGATGCCGGAGAGGTAGTTCGTTCCGCCGTCGTGAACCAAGCAGACGGAGATGCGATCCATCTCCGCTCGGTTCTTTTCGGCGTGGGCGTCCGAACCGAGCAATCCCTGTTCTTCACCGCTCCACAGCATGAAGCGGATGGTGCGTCGCGGCTTGGCCCCGACCGCCGCGAGAATGCGCGCCGCTTCGATGGTGGTGGCCGTGCCGGTGCCGTTGTCCGTGGTGCCGCGAGCCCCGTCCCACGAATCGATATGTCCGCCGATCATCACGTATTCATCCGGCTTTTCGGTGCCCGTGATTTCCGCGATCACGTTCGACACGACGACGGGACCTTTCTTGAAGCGATTGTCGACGTTGAATCCGAACGCGACCGACTCGCCGCCCTCGAGACGGGCGACGATCGCGCGGAACTGACGCGAAATGACGTTGATGCTCGGGAGCCTGGGCCACTTCTCCCACTGCGTTTGATGGTTGCCGGACGTCGTCACGTTCTCGCCGCCGTCCCGAAGAATGCCGAGCGCCCCCGCTTCGACCGCCTTGTCGGTCAGAGACTTCCCGCGCAGGAAGGCTCCGGGGCGCGCCACGATCCACGCACCCTTCGCGGCCTTCACGAACGCGTCGACTTCGGCTTCGACTTTCGGCGCCAAAACGGAGCCGCCTTCGGCCCAACCGTCCGTCCCCGGGGTCCATGCGTTGGTTCCGAAAACGAGATTCTCGCCTTTGCGTCGTCCGTCGGCATCCGTCGTGAACATGACGCCCGCATGCGGACCGCGGTCGAATCCCACCGCGATTTCCCCCCACGGCTCGACGCGCGCCTTGAGACCGAAGGATTCGAACTTCTCGCGAGCCCAGTCGCAGGCGCGCGTGAGGTTCTCCGAACCCGTGAGACGCGGCCCGATGCCGTTCACGAGCTCGTCGAGATGCTTCATCACTTGACTCTTCGGCGGCTGTCCCTCCTCGCGAATCTTCGGAACGAGTTCGGCGGGGACCTGCGCCGCGACGACCGCGGCCAAGAAACCGAATACGAGCGGCATGCGCATGGGATTCTCCGGGCGTTCCGGGCCCGCCCGGCGAAAACGCGGCGGCGCGGAAGCGCGACAAGCGTACACGACATGCGGAATTCGCATCCCGCGACGGGGAGCGGCTCCCGCTTTTTCGTACCATCCCGGCCCATGGATCCCGTCCTCGAACGCGAAGTCGGCCGCCGTCGCACCTTCGCGATCATCTCCCACCCCGACGCCGGCAAGACGACGCTGACCGAGAAGTTCCTTCTCTACGGCGGCGCCATCGAAACCGCGGGAACGGTGAAGGCGCGCCGAACCGGGAACTTCGCGCGCTCGGACTGGATGAAGCTCGAACAGGAACGCGGCATTTCCATCACGTCGACGGTGCTCGTCTTCGAATACCGCGGCTACCGCGTCAACCTGCTCGACACCCCGGGACACCAGGACTTTTCGGAAGACACCTACCGCGTCCTTTCGGCCGTCGACAGCGCGGTCATGCTGCTCGACGCGGGTCGCGGTGTTCAGGCGCAGACGGAAAAACTCTTCGAAGTCTGCGCGGCACGCGGCGTGCCCATCTTCACCTTCATGAACAAGATGGACCGACCCGCGAAGGAACCCCTCGATCTCTGCGACGAATTGGAGAAAGTCCTCGGAATCGCCTCCACGCCGGTGACGTGGCCGATCGGCAACGGTCCGTCGTTCGAAGGCGTCGTCGATTTGAGAACGAAGAAGGTCCACCTCTTCGAACGCGTCCGCAAGGGCGCATCGGTCGCGGGACTCACGGTGATCGACGTCGACGACCCGCGTCTGCCGGAAATCATCGAGCGCCCGCTCTACGAACAGATGCGACTCGACCTCGAACTCCTCGACGGCGGTATGCCCGCCTGGGATCGCGAAAAGGTGCTCGCGGGCAAGTTGACGCCCGTGTTCTTTGGCAGCGCGATGACCAACTTCGGCGTCGAACTCTTCCTCGAATCCGTTTTGGAAGAAGCTCCCAAGCCGCGCCCCCGCATGACGGAGAAAGGTCCGCTCGAGCCGACGGATCCCCGATTCTCGGGCTTCGTCTTCAAGATTCAGGCGAACATGAACCGCGCCCACCGCGACCGCGTCGCGTTCCTGCGCATCTGCTCGGGCAAGTTCGAACGCGGGATGGCGGTCAAACATCCGCGCCTCGGACGCGAAGTACGACTCTCCCATCCGAACGCCCTGTTCGGACAGGAACGCGTGACGCTCGACGAAGGATTCGCGGGCGACGTGGTCGGACTCGTCAACTCGGACATCTTCGTGATCGGCGACACCGTGCACACGGGTCCGGAAACGAAGTTCGAAGGCATTCCTCGATTCTCGCCCGAACATTTCGCGTCGGCGGCTCCGGACTCCCCGGCGAAGCAGAAGTCGTTCCGCAAAGGACTGGACGCGCTCGCCGCCGAAGGCGTCGTTCAGATCCTGAATCCGCGCGACGGACGGCGGGAACCGGTCCTCGCGGCCGTCGGTCCGCTGCAGTTCGAAGTCGTCACGGCGCGCATGCTCGACGAGTACGACACTCCCGTACGCCTGGAAAAATTGCCGTACATCGCCGCGCGCTGGGTCGAGAAGAAGGACGTTCCCACGCTCGAAATGCGCGAAATGAAGATCCTCGACGACGTCGCGGGCAACGTGGTGACGCTGTTCCGCAGCGAATGGGAACTGCGATATTTCGAGGAAACCTATCCGGACATCGTTCTCAAGTCGACATCGGGACTTTGATCGCTCAGTAGCCCGCGGCCCAGTAGAAAAGATTGATCGCGTAGAGAAGATTGTCCGCCGCCTCGAGGCTCGTGCCGATTCCCGGCGGGTTCAAGAACGTGTTGCGATCGCAGGTCACCGCCACCCGACCTCCTCCGCCGGACGTGGCCACGGCGATCGCCGTGTAGTTGGGAGCCGCCGAAGGCATGGGAGGCGTCGTCGGTGTCGGTGCGCACCCCGGATTCACGCCACACGGCGCGAGCGCGAGCGGCGGCGACGCATACGCGAGCGTCGGCGTCCCGGTCTGAATGAGGGAAATCCCCTCGGCCGTAATCCCTGTCGTCAATCCGCGCGTCACCGGATGCGTCGCGAACGAACCGAACGCGGTGTTTCCTCCGAAATTGTCGGGAGCCACGGCCATTCCGAACGGCACGAGAAAACCATTGTCGCTGTTCCAGTTGTTCGGTCCGAACTGCGCGTCCGCGTAGACCACGACCCCGTTCCCGGTGCGGACGAAATTGTGGAGCGTCGTGATTTCGGCGGGTGCGAACGTGCGCTGATTGGATCCGAGGACGATGACGCCCTTGCCCGCGGTGAATCCCGCGTTCACGGTCGTCGTCGTGTCGATCACTTCGGTGACGCTCGAGAATCCGGCCGCCGACAACGTGTCGCGCAACGTCGAGAATCCGTACGGCGATATGTCCGCGAGACGGCAATTCGGGATCGGACCCGGGTTGTAATCGCCCTGCACGAAAACGATGCTCTTCGACGGCTTGAGGGTGATTTGCGACGCGCCGGTCATCCGGAATCCCTCCGGCGACGACGGATCGATCAGCACCGCCTGAATGCCCGGCAGCGCTCCCATGAGTCCGGTGCCGATCGGCCAGTTGACCGAGGCGATCCCCGACGGCATCACGGACAACCAACCCGTCACCGAGGGATCCCCACCACCCGCGCCGACGGTCAGAACATCGGCGAACGTCGGTGGTGTTCCGACGTCGAGGCGTTGCCCACCCGTCGATACCAGCGCCGACGGATGCAGCGGCCCGAGGAACAAAGCCCAGGGAGCGTTCGGAGTGCCCCTGACGAAGGTATTGAGGACACCGTTGTTCGGCGCGGAGGCCACGAGCGGCCACGGCGCTCCGTCCCGGAACTGAACGAACAACGACGACGACGGCGTGTTCGGCTGTTGCGCCGACACACCGCCGCACAGCACCGCGAGGAGCGCGGCGCCCATCGAAAGAAGTCGCCGGGGCTTCACGAGTTGGGTTTACCGAGACGTTTCCCCAAGTCTAGGATTCGCGCATGCCGCATGCCACCATTTCCGCGACGCCGTCAAAGCCGCGTCGCCGGATCGGATTGACGCGCCGCGTCGCCGCCTCGGCCCTTCTCTGCTTCGCCGCAACGTCTTGCGCCTCGGACCCCGCCTTCGCGGATGTCGAGTCGCTCCTTATCCGACAACGCGACGCATGGAATCGCGCCGATCTCGACGGCTACATGGCGGGCTACGCGGCGAACGAACACACCGTCTTCATGGGTGCCCATGGATCGAATCGCGGTTTCGAAGCGGTCCGCGATCGCTACAAAGCCTCCTACAAGACGCCCGAAGCCTTCGGCACACTCACCTTCGACGGCCTCGCATCGTCCCGACTCGATCACGAAACGATCCTGACCCGTGGTCGTTGGCGGCTCGACCGCAAGGACGACGCACCCCACGGCGAATTCCTGCTGATCCTTCGCAACTTCGGACCGACGTCGGGTTGGAAAATCGTCGCCGACTACACGACGTCCGCCCCGAAAAACGGGTGACGGAGCCGCGCTTCGACGTTAGGGTTTTCGCATGGCCGCCACCGCATTCATGTTCTCTCCGTCCGGCAAGATCTTCGTCTCGAAAGGCGATGCCGATCGCGACCCGGTCTTTACGGAAGGCGCTCTCGAGGACGTCGCCACGTTCGCGATGCATCCCTCGGCGGCGGTGTTGTCCTACGGCGTCAGCTGCTTCGAAGGTCTGAAGGTCTTCCGTCAGCCGGACGGCGGCCTCGCGGTGTTCCGCCCTCGGATGAACGCGGCGCGCATGGTCCTCTCGGCCGACGCGCTCGCCATGCCGGGAGTCCCGGTGGACGTGTTCATTCGCGGCTGCGAACTGGTCGCGCGCTCCTGCGACGCGGTCGTCCCCGCACCGGGCAAAGGGTCGCTCTATCTCCGTCCTCTGCAGTTCGGGACCGAACCGATCCTCGGGGTGTCGTCGGGGTCACGCTTCCGGTTTCACATCTTCGGCTCCCCCGTCGGCAACTACTTCGCCGGTGACGTCAAGGGCATCCGGCTCCGCGTTCAGGACGGGGCCCGCGTCGCTCCCGGTGGTCTCGGGTACGCGAAGTGCAGCGCCAACTACGCGGCCACGTTGCGCGCGCGTCGGGACGTCGCCGCCGCCGGCGATCACGAAGCCCTCTATCTCGACGCCCACACCCGGAGCGTCGTGGAAGAAACCGCCGGGTCGAACGTCTTCGCGGTCCTGAAGGACGGACGCGTCGTCACACCGGCGCTCTCGGGCACGATCCTCG
>CAIWVZ010000356.1 GCA_903916245.1 uncultured Planctomycetota bacterium
CACTGGCGACCGAAGAACTCGCGGGCTCCGCTGATCGCGTGCGGCCAGTCGGACAAGTGCACCGAATCGCGATAGCCCACCGACTGCTTCAGGGGCTCGACGTAGCGCGCTTCGAGCGTGGCACGATCGAACCTGCCTCCGTCTTGCAGGATGGAATGCACGGCTTCGCTGACGAGCCAACCGCAGTGCGTCGCGGGCCCGGTGTAGTTGGGGCACGGGAAGTCGACACCGAGTCCCGCCGCGGCACCTCCGACGACCAATCCGTCGAGACAAAGCGTCGGCATTTCTCGATGTCCGCCGCCGCGGATCAGCTTCGCGCCGAAGGAAATCGGTGTCGCGCCTTCGAGGAGGCCACGCAGCGGAGCGAGGCCCTTGAGCCACTCCATCAGGGTGTTGTGATCGCCCCCGAACTGCGCGAGGTTGGCGAGCGGCGCCACGAATCCGAGACTGATGGAATCGCGATTCGTGTAGAGGAAAGCTCCCGCGTTGAGAGGCACGGTCTTGCCGTCGAACGTCCCGTTGCGCAACAGGATCTCGTAGCAAGCGCCTTCGCCCGCACCGACGCCGAACCGCTTCTCGATCTCCGCAGCCGGAAGCGACAGGACTTCCTTCACCCCCTGCAGGAATTCCGGTTGAACCACACCGCTCTTCGACGGCGCGACCCGCTCGAGTCCTTCACGGGAAACGATATGGCTCGCATCGCCTTCGGCGAGAAAAACGAGATCGGCCCAGACGGGGCCGCGGGACGTCATGACCCCCCGGACGCGATCTCCGTCGCGAATCAACCCGATCGCGGTGGTGTTCGAGAGGATCTCCGCGCCGAGCATGCGCGCCTTCTCCGCGAGGTCGCGGTCGAAAACGGGGCGCAACACCGTGTAGGCGTGTTCGAACGCGGCCGGAGAACGAACGGCACCGCCGACGGCCACGACGCCGTCGGAGACGAGCAAGCCGCGCTTCACGACGCGACGTTCGAAGGCGCACTGCTTCAGGAGTTCCGGGCCGAGGATCTCGGGGCGCGCCAACGTCTCGCAGAAGTAGACGGCTCCGGACCAGTTCTCGGCGCCGGGATAGGCCGCTCCTTCGATCACGAGCGTCTTGATCCCACGTCGGGCCAACCCCAACGCGGCCGTCACGCCCGCCGCACCACACCCGACCACAACGACCGTCGCTGCCGTTCGCATGCAAGCCCTTTCGCGACATGAATTCGCGCACGGGAAGTCTACGTCGACGCGGGGCTGACGAGCAGGTGGTGCGGCAACTCGTTCAAATCCGAGGCCGTCTTCGGGAATGCGGGGGAAAGCACGGCCCCGAGGCGTTCGGCGGCGACGATCAGGGCGTCGGGCACCGGCCCGGCGACGAGAGCATCGCCGACGGCATCCGCCACCGCGGTGAGGGCGGCGTCCCCGGCAAAGAAGCGCTCGAGCGCGGGAATCCGACGGGTCGCCCACGTCCCGATCACGAAGCCGGCGATCTAAAACCCACCGACGTCGAGCAACGACACGTCGAGAATGCGAGCGACCATCCATTCCGCGCAGGCACGCACCGCCACCTGCGCGGCGACGGCGAAGAGCGCTCCGACGATGCCACCGATCCGCGGAGCGTGGCGGTGCGATCCGGCGCGCTCGACGACGTGTTGCGCTAGCGCCCGCCTCCACGTTCTTTCGAGCCGGAGCTCCGCAACACCTCGATCGCGAGGATGCCGCAGCACACCCATGCGCCCGGACTTTGACGACGGAAGGCCGCCGTGTCATTCATCGGGTGTGCGCCAAAGCTCGAGTCCCGCATACGCGACTCGATAGCCCTTCGAGGCGAGCAGAACGGACGCCCGCGATCCGGAATCCCAAAGCGGATTGGTGTGGTTCAGATGCGTGAACCACACGATCGGCGTCGCGCGTGAATCGGCGAGGAGTTCCATCGTCCGAGCGACGGTCGGATGGGGAATCTCCTTCATGTTGCGTCCGGGAAGCTCTCCCCCGTCGAAGAACGTCCCGTCGACGACGAGAGTCTTCCACTCTTCGAAGGGACGGCGAAAC
>CAIWVZ010000357.1 GCA_903916245.1 uncultured Planctomycetota bacterium
GCGGGTGACGGCGAACGCCTGGTTGTTGGCTTTCGCATAACCGGCGTTCAACGTGTTGACGACGAGTTTCACGCCCGAAGGCAGCCGCGCTTCGAGCTGGGCGACCGAATCGTCTCCGGAAGCGTTTTCGACGACGGCGACGTCGACGGCGTCGACGCTTCCGAACGCGGCGACGGCGTCTCGAAGCAGCGTGTCGACGGCACCGAGGAGGAGTTCGGTGCTTCGATAATTGACGATGCCGACCGAGACTTCCGGCACCACGTCACGTCCCCGGACCGAGGCGCCCCTCGAGGGCGCGAATGCGCTCGTGCGCAGCCAGAAGTTCGCGATAAAGGTCCAAGGGTCGCAGATCGAGTGCGGCGCGCGCGGCCTCGATCACGTGGGCACCCGCGTCGACCGGTCGCGAGGACATCACGGTGGCGACCGGGACATGACGCGGCACCGCTCGACGCGCGAAACGTGCAAGCCACTCGGAGAGTGCGTGGGGCTCCCCCGCGCGGATCGGTCCGCCGGCCATCAACGCGGAATCGCGCGCGAGGAGACACGACAACGGGAACGCCGCGCCGCCGGGATTGCCGGGAGACAACTTCGGCACGAACACACCGGAGCCGTCGAGCATGACGACGTTTCCGTACACGGCCCCGGCGCCGGACGCGTAGAGATCCGAGGCCAGCCGATCCACGTGCTGAGCCATCAACCGGTCGCCCGGAAGTACGACTCCGATCAACGTCCCGCGTGCCGCTCCGAATCCTTCTTGAAGAAGGCGCACTTCGTCGACGCCCCCCTCGACGCGGACGACGCGAAGCCGCGCGATGCCGGAGAACGGAGCGAGGACGGCGGCGACTTCCGCTTCCGGGGCGCACGTGGCGACGACGGCCTCGACGAGGGGATAGTCCTGCGCCAACGCGCTCTCGACCGCATCGCGCAGACCACGGACGTCGGGCGCCGGAATCACGAGGGAGACGGGAGGACGATCCCCTCCGTCGCGGATCGGCGGGAGCCCCGCGGGCAGCGGAGGCGACGGGGGAAGATGATCGAGGTCGACGGGTTCGCCCGCGCGGGCGCGTTCGATCACGCGTCGCAAGGCCGCGACCGACATCTCCTGCTCGTCGCCGAGCACGCGCAACGCGTCGTCGAACTGGAGGAGACGTGCGAGATAGCAGGCGTAGAGGAACCGCGTTTCCGGGCGATCCGGAACGAGGCGGTACGCCTCGAGCGCGTCGGGGAGCGCGTAGGTGACCTCGGCTCCGGCCGCAAGACAATGACGTGCGAAGGAATGGTGGGCGCGCGCCGCCTGTTCGCGATCCTCGTAGTCGAAGACGGGCTCCTCGGTCGGCATCACGCGTACGTGGAGCGTTCCCTCGAAGAGGACCTGATGATTGAGCACGTTGCGGAACGCGTGATCGCAACGTCGCCGAAACGCGGTGTCGCGAAAGAGATGCGCGTAGAGAAGATTGTCGAATGGGTGTTCGACGAACGTGCGCGGGTGAAAGACGAGGACGTCGCCCTCGCGATCCACGACCCAACGATGGGTGGGATTTCCGTTCATCATCTCGCCGACGCGCGACGGCAACTCGACGAATCCGCGTCGGGCCACGCGGGAGAGTTCGCGCGCGGCGGCGACGGGGTCGGGGACGTGCTCGAGCACTTGCGTGCACCACACGAAGTCGAACGCGCCGTCGGGAAACGGGAGAGACTCCGCGGAGGCTTCCACGTACTCGACACCGGGACGAAACACGCCGGGTGCACCGTTTCGTTGATGCGTCGCGCCGAACGTCAGATCGCACACGACGTCGGCTCGCGGGAAGGGATTCGCCGCACCGCCCACCTCGAGCACCCGATCACCGGGCCGAATCCCGAAGAGTTCGACGATCCGCGCGGCGTCGTCGACCGGCGGATTCGGGCCGAACGCATTGCGCGGCCCCCCGTTCATCCGCCCGCCTTCCAGGCGACGTCGGCGCGAAACACACCCTTCTCCATACCCGTCCACGTCACCTTGAAACGCGCCCACGCGAGACGTTGATCGAGCACGTGTTCGCTCGAATCGTCGAGGAGAAATCCGGAGACGTAATACTCGCCCGCGAGAATCTGCAGCGGCAAGGTCGCGACGACCTCGACGTCTTCTCCGTCGAGCGCCGACAACTGATCCGTGGTCCGCGTGCCGAAGCACATCGTGTCGTCGTTGCGGTACACGATGAATCCCGCATGGTGACCGGCACGGGCACGATCTTTCCAACGGATGCGTACTTCGATTCGGTCTCCGTGGCGGAAGGTGTCCGAAGGGGTATCCGTTCCGGCGACACGCAGCGAGATGTCGACGAGGTGCGGAAGGTCGGCCAGCGCCCCTTCCCCACCATGCTGTTGCGCGATGGCGGACTGTCCGCCCGACAGCGCGTACTGGTAGTTGACGTACTCGTCGGTAACGAGCGTCGGATCACCGATCATCACGGGCTCGCCACCCTGCAACCACAACGCGCGGTCGCAGATCTGGCGAATGTGATAGGTCGAATGCGATACGAACAGGAACGTCGTTCCGCGATTGCGGAGTTCCTTGATGCGGTCGAAACACTTCTTCTGGAAGTGCTGATCGCCGACGGCGAGAATCTCGTCCAAAATGAGAATGTCGGGATTCGCCATCATCGCGACGGCGAATCCGAGTCGCATCGCCATCCCGCTCGAATAGGTACGCACCGGGCGTTCGATGTAGTCGCCGATGTCGGCGAAGTCGGCGACTTCTTCGAAGCGACGCCTCACCTCGTCCTTCGGGACCCCGAGGATCGCGGCATTCATGTAGAGGTTGTCGCGACCGGAAAACTCGGGGTGGAACCCCGCGCCGAGTTCGAGAAGGGATCCGAGACGCCCGTGGATCGCGTAACCACCGCAAGACGCCCGCGTGGTTCCCGTGAGGATCTTGAGAAGGGTGCTTTTTCCCGCACCGTTGCCGCCGATGACCCCGAGAGCGGAGCCCTTTTCGAGATCGAACGAGACGCCGCGCAGCGCCCATTTCTCGGAATGTCTGACCGCCCGTCCGCGTGTGATCCACTCGACGAGACGGGACGCGGAGTCCGGATACATCCGGTACACCTTTCCGAGGTCTTTGACGGTGACGGCGTGGGTCATGGCGTCACAGTTCGTCCGCGAAGTCCTGCTTCTTCGCCATGAACACCGAGTAGCCGATCAGAAGTACCACGAACGAGAAGGCCGCCAGTTTCGCGAGCGGCCACCATAGGGCCGTCGCCGCGTCTCCGGTCGGGAGGCGACCGCCGAGGAGCGTCACGCGGTGCAGGTTCACGAGAAGTGCCGCCGGGTTCCAATCGAACACCCACTGGTACTCGGGCTTCGGAAGCTTGAAGTAGAAGATCGGCGTGAAGAAGAACCACACGGTGCAAAGAATCGGGATCACCTGCGCGATGTCGCGGATGAAGACGCTGACCGAAGACAGGAGGTAGGCGATGCCGAGCATGAGAATCGCCTGAACCGCGATGACGAGCGGCAGAGCGAACGTCATGGCGGTGAACGGATTCCCGTCGAGCACGATCAGGGCGGTCGCCATGAACACGCCGATGCCGACCAAGAGATTCACCACTCCGTAGCCGACGAGACACACGGGAAGGAGTTCCGCCGGAAACGAGATCTTCTTGATCATGTTTCCGTTGTCGGTGATGACCGACGGCGAACGGACGACCGCCTCCTGAAGCACCGTCCACGGAACCAACGCCACGAACATCGACAAAGCGGAGACCTTCGCGAGGAGGAGCGACGTGTCGGCTCCGCCCGCGGGAAGCCCGATGTCGGAGGCTTCGAGCATCCGAAACTGGAGGATCTCGATGAAGACCGTGTAGTAGACGGCCAAAAAGATGACCGGTTGGAGCAGAAGCCAGGCGCCTCCGAGCAGCGACCCCTTGTAGCGGGCCCGCAGCTCGCGACCGACGAAGGCCGCGATCAGCTCCCGGTAGACGATTCCTTGTCGGAGGAGGGAAATCACGTGGTTGAAAGATCGGCGGAATGCGGGGCCCGGCACCATCCGGAACCGACGCGGCACCGTGCCGACATGGGCAAGAATACGACACGATGGGGCGGCTTAAACCTCTTCCCGAAACAAGGATACGGCGACGACACGGAATCGTCCCGGGCGTCCGCCGGTGGTAGTCTGTGCATGGTGAATCCCGTGCCTCGAACTCCCGCGACGTCCATCCGTTCCCTTCCCGCCGCCACGGCAACCGCGCCCGACGGACGGCACCTGCGTCGGCTTTCCGACGAAGGAGCCCGCCGTGACTGAACGCGAAGCGCAAGACGTCCTCGTCCTCGGGGCCGGACTCGCCGGTCTGTCCGCGGCCTACAAACTCGCTCGCCTCGGCAAGCGCGTCGTCGTGATCGAAGCCGACCCCAAGGTGGGCGGACTCGCCGGTTCGGGAACCTTCCACACGCCATGGGGCGAGTTCGACTACGACAACGGCCCGCATCGGTTTCACACCGGAGAGAAGCATCTCAACGAAGAGGTGTTGGCGCTTCTCGGGGACGAGGTCGTCGAAGCGAACCGACTGTCGCGAATCTTCCTCTTCGGACGGTTCTTCAACTACCCCTTGCACGGCCCGAACGTCATCCGAAATCTCCCCAAAACGGTGCTCGTCAAGGCGTTCCTCGACTACCTCGCCGTCAAGGTGAAGAGCCTCTTCAAGAAGACTCCGGATTCGAACTTCGAAAACTGGGTCGTCAACCGATTCGGTCGCACGCTCTACAAGATCTTCTTCGGGGTCTACACGGAAAAGACGTGGGGTATCCCCTGCTCGCGCATCAGCCCCGACTGGGCCGCGCAACGCATCACCCTTCTTTCACTTTGGGACACCGTCAAGAAGACGCTGTTCCGACCGTCCGACGGATCCACGCCGCGAACCCTCGTGTCGAAGTTCTTCTACCCGAAGCGCGGCGGCATCGGCCGCCTCTGCGAACGCTACAAGGAAGAGATCGAGAAACTCGGGGGCAAGGTCCACACGAGCACGCGCGTCGTGTCGGTCCATCACGCGGACGGGAAAGTCGTCGCCGTGGACGTCGAATCGTCGGAGGGCCGTCGTTCGATCCGGTCGTCGTCGGTGTTGTCCACGATCCCCTGCACGGTGCTCGCGACGATGCTCGCGCCCGCGGCCCCCAAGTCGGTTCTCGACTCGGTTGCGGCGATGAAGCACCGTTCGATGATTTTCGTCTACCTCATCCTCGACCGCCCGAAGGTCACCGACGATCACTGGATCTACCTGCCCGAGGATTCGATCACGGTGCACCGACTGTCGGAGTTCAAGAACTTCTCGCCGTTCTCGGCTCCGAAGGACAAAACGCTCCTTTGCGCGGAAATCACCTGCGACTACGGCGACGAACTTTGGAACGAGACCGACGAGAATCTGCGCAAGACCTGCGTCGACGATCTCGTGACGATCGGCCTTCTCGGACGCGACGAAGTCCTGGCCACGTACAGCCGTCGCGAGCGGTACGCGTATCCGCTCTACGATCTCGACTATCGCGGCAACAAGGATCGAGTCTTGGGGCACATCGCCTCGATCGCGGGTCTCGACACCACCGGACGCCAAGGTCTTTTCAAGTACAACAATATGGATCACTCGATCGGCATGGGACTCGCCGCCGCCGAGAACTTGATGGGGCGCGGCCGCGACCATGCGACGATCGCCGACGAACAAAAGTGGTTCGGCTGAGAGGCTCGCGGGGCCGATGACGCATAGAACCCTCGAACTCGCGGAACGACGCGGCGGCCTTCCCCTCGAGGAGGCCGCCTGCGTTCTCTGCGGCGAAGCCCCGAAATCCTTGTTGGTGGACGATCCTCCCTTCAAGGTTTGGGCGTGCGGCGGCTGCGGGATGGGGTTCACGTCGCCGCGCGTCCGCGCCGACCGCCTCGCCGACATCTACGACCTCGGGTATTTTTCCTCGGAATCGGCGGGAGACTTCGGGTACGCGTCCTATTCCGAAGACGCCGAAGGCTACTTCCGCACCTTCGAACGCAAGGCGAACCTCATCGCGCGACACCTGCCGTCGGGACGCGTGCTCGAAATCGGTTGCGCGGCGGGGTTCTTCCTCAAAGTGCTCGAACGGCGCGGCTACGACGTCCACGGCGTCGAAGTTTCCGGAACGATCCTCGCCCACGCGCGCGACGTACTGAAACTCCCCCACCTTTTTCACGGCACGCTCGACGCCTATCCCGGCGAACCGGGGTCGTTCGATGCGATCATGCTGTGGGACGTGGTCGAGCACCTCGCCGATCCCGTGGCGGTGCTGAAGCAGGCCCGCACATTGCTCAAACCCGGCGGTTGGCTGTTTCTGCAGACGCAGGACGTATCCTCGATGACCCGCAGGGTTCTCGGCGCGAAGTGGACCCACTTCAAACAACTCGAGCACGTGTGGCATTTCTCGCCGTCGACGATCCGTGAATTGCTCGCGCGCGCGGGTTTCGAAACCGTGGAAGTCCGCAAGCGCGGCGCGGGAAAAGACATCTCCGTCGGTTTCATCATCGACCGCATGAAACGTTTCTCGGGCGTCCTCCATGCCGTCGCGCGTCTTTTCTCCCCTTGGTCGAGAAAATTCGTCTACGTGAATCCTTGGGACGAGATCGTCGTCGCCGCACGACGCAAGGATGCGTGATGGAAGCCGCCGCCTACGCCGAATTCAGGGACCTCGAATCCCGTCACTGGTGGTTCATCGGAAGGTGGGCCATTTTCTCCGAACTGCTCGAGCGTCGGGTCTTCCCCGACGTCGCCCGAAATCCGGATTGCCTCGATGTCGGGTGCGGGATGGGCGGAGCCCTCGAACGCCTCGCCGCCGCGGGCGGGACCGTGACCGGAACCGACGTGAGCGTCGACGCCCTGAAGTGGTGCCGCGGTCGCGGATTCCCCCGCGTCCTCCACGCGGACGGCACGAATATGCCGTTCGCGGACGCCTCCTTCGACGTCGTCACCGCGTTCGACACCATCGAGCACATTCCGGACGACCTCGCGGCATTCCGTGAATGTCGGCGCGTGCTGCGTCCGGGCGGGAAGTTCGTCCTTTCCGGTCCCGCCTACGAGTGGCTTTGGACGCATCAGGACGACGTCGTCCA
>CAIWVZ010000358.1 GCA_903916245.1 uncultured Planctomycetota bacterium
CGGCGGGGAAGCACCGAGAGTCCGCGTCGTTCGTGAACCGCCGCCCGCCCGTCCTTCGTCGCTCACACCGAAAGTCTCGCGATCGCCGATCGCGAAAGGCAATCTATTGCCGACTTCCGGTGCACGGGCCGTGGTGACTCCGGCGACGTCGTTGTTGGCGACCGCGGGTCCCGGGTCGATTCTCCCGACCGCGCCGACCGCGGGGGTCGGTGCACCGAGCCTCGTGATGGCGGGCGGAACTCAGACGGTCGGACTCGCATCCGCGATCGTCAATGCGCATACGCCCTACGGCTGCTCGCCGTATCTCTACAACCCTCCCGGTGTGTTGTGGCGCTCGCCCGCGCAAGCCGGATGGTGGCGCCCGTTGCAGTGGAACGGTTCGTGGTGTGCCTCCGGCACGGGAATGTGGACCAACTACTGCGATCAGCGTTACGCGTGGGGATTCGGTTGGTGCTACACGCCCGACCAGTGGTGCGACACTTGGTACCCCTCCTATCGCGTCTACGGCTACTACCCGTGGAACTATTACGACGGCTGCACGACGCCCGTCATCGCGACGGTATGGCATGCGACGTCCGCGGTGCCCGTCGTCGAGGCGTCGGATCCCTACGTCGAATTCGATGCGTCCGGCGTCGAGGGTGATCCGGAGCCGCCCGCCGCCGAAGATCGTCCCGGCCTCGCATCGCGTCCGGCTCCGATCACGGTCAATCGCGGTGGAGGGCTCCCCGCGAAGGGCGTCGGCGTCCCTTCGTCGTTCGGAAGCGCTCTCGCAGGAACGGCTCCGGTGTTTGCGCAGGCCGGAGACGCGGAAGCGGCGGCGCAGCGCGCGTCGACCGACGGCAAGTGGCTCGAGGCCGCCGAAGCGTGGCGGCAAGCTTGGATCGCGGCGCCCGAACGCGCTTCGTGCGCGTATCGCTTGGGCCTGTGCCTCGCGGCGGCGGGACGGCATGATTCGTCCGTCGACGCGCTGCGTCACGCGATCGCCCTCGAAGACGGTAAGCCGACACGTCGCGTCGACGACGTGAAGGTCGTCTTCGGTGCGTCGACGACTCCTGCGGCCGTCCGCGCCCGTCTCGAAATGCGGGTGACGGAGGCGCCGGGAGATCGCGACGCGCGGTTTCTGCTCGGGTGGTTCCAACTCGCGGCGGGTGATGCCTACGCCGCTCGCAACGAGTGGGCGCTGTTGGCGTCGTCGTCGCCGGGCGATGCCGTGCTTGCGGCTTTGCGCGATCTCGCGGAGCGCACGTTCGTCGAAACGCCCCGATGATCTTCGGGATGCCCCGTCCTGCTACCTTCGAGGAAGCATGGACGGCGTTCCATTCCGGTTGAATACCGACCTCGCGCCGTGTGGGGACCAACCCGCGGCGATCGAGGCCTTGGTGCGCGCGCTCGGAGACGGGCGGCGCTACGCGACGTTGCTCGGCGTCACCGGATCGGGCAAGACCTTCACGGTCGCCCAAACCATCGCGCGCACGCAGCGTCCCGCCCTGATTCTCGCCCCGAACAAGACGCTCGCCGCGCAGTTGTTCACGGAAATGAAGGAGTTGTTTCCGGACAACGCGGTCGAGTACTTCGTCTCCTACTACGACTACTATCAACCCGAAGCGTACGTCGCGTCGTCGGACACCTACATCGCGAAGGACGCGGCGATCAACGAACAGATCGACCGCATGCGACACGCCGCGACCGCGTCTCTGATGACCCGAAGGGACGTGATCATCGTCGCTTCCGTTTCGTGTATCTACGGCCTCGGTTCGCCGGAGATGTACGGCGATCTGCGTGTGGAGATCCGCAAAGGGCAGGATCTCGACCGTGATGAAATTCTCCGACGACTCGTCCGGATTCAGTACAGCCGCAACGACATCGCCCCGCAACGAGGGACCTTCCGCGCACGAGGGGACGTCGTCGAGATCTTTCCCGCGGATGCGGACGGTCAACTCGTTCGCATCGAGTGGTTCGGCGACACGGTCGACGCGATCGCACGTATCGACGTGGTGACGGGTGAGGTCGTCGAAGAGCCCGACGTCGTCGCGGTCTTCCCGACGTCGCACCATGTGACGACCCGCGAACGCCTTCAGGCCGCCATTTCCGGGATCGAGGCGGAGCTCGAGGATCGGCTCCGGTGGTTCAAAGAACGAGGGAAACTCCTCGAGGCCCAACGTCTCGAGATGCGGACTCGTCTCGATTTGGAATTGCTCACGGAGCTCGGCCATTGCGCCGGGATCGAAAACTACAGCCGTCATCTCGACGGCCGCGGTCCGGGCTTGCCGCCCGCGACGCTC
>CAIWVZ010000359.1 GCA_903916245.1 uncultured Planctomycetota bacterium
CCGCATCCGAGGGCGTCGCCGAGATCGCGCGCCAGCGAACGGATGTAGGTGCCCGCACCGCAGCTCACGTCGAGCGTCCAATCGGCGCCTTCGACGCCGACGACGTCGATGCCGTAGATCCTGACGGGCCGCGGCGCGGGCGGGCGATCCTGCCCCGCGCGGGCGCGTTGCCAACTCCGCTTGCCGTCGACCTTCACGGCCGAATGTGCGGGCGGAGCCTGGAGGATCTCGCCGGTGAAGCGCGACAGAAGCGCGGCGCGCTCGGCGAGATTCAACTCGGGAACGGGAATCCCCGTCGGGACGCAGGGTACTTCACCGTCGAGGGTCGGAGACGTTTCCCCGAATCGCACCACCGCGGTGTAGCGCTTGCGGGCGTCCATGAACGCGGACTGAAGACGCGTCGCTTTTCCGACGAGCGCGACGAGCAACCCGGATGCGAGCGGATCGAGCGTCCCGGCGTGTCCGAGCGAGCCGGTCCGAAGTTTGCGTTGCACCACGTCGAGGGCTTCGCGGCTCGTCGGGCCGACGGGCTTGTCGAGGAGGTAGATACCGGGGGCACGCTCCATGCGATGCGGAGTTTCCGAAGCGTCCGGGCGTCCCGCAAGGGTTTTAGTGGAAGTCGCGGGAAACATGTCGGACGTCGCCGAGCAGATCCGAAAGGTCGAGAACGCACGATGCGAGAAGATGGGTGACTTCGTGGGCACGTTCGATACGTCCCTGCACGAGAACGAGCCGACCGCCGAGAACCGCGGCTCGGAACCGCTCCTGCTCCCGGACGCGCACGATGATGTTGGCGTGCCCCGTCTCGTCTTCGAGCGTCATGAAGAGGATGCCCGATGCGGTCGCCGGACGCTGTCGATTGAGAACGAGCCCGGCGACCGCCACATGGGATCCGTTCGGTCGTCGCGCCAGCGACGCCGCAGGCACCGCTCCACGCTCCGCGAGGACGTCCCGAAGAAAGACGAGGAGATGCGCGTCGAGAGAAAAACCGACCGAGAGGTGATCCTCGACGACGGTCTCCACCCGATCCGGAGCCCGTACGGTGTCGGGTAGAAGATCTTTCAGCAGACCGGCTCCCCCGCCGGACCGCCACAGTTCCGCGTCGTCCCGCGGCGTCGTCGCCTCCCACAAGGCGGCGCGACGATGCTCGGACAATCCGCGGAACGCGCCGGCCCGCGCGAGAAGGGCGGCCTCCGCGGAGTTCAAATCCGCGCGCCGACGGCAATCGTCGACACCGAGGAACGGACGCTCCGCGCGCGCGACGAGGAGTCGGTCGATCGCGGCGGACGACAACCCGGCCACCATCGACAGACCGAGACGTACGGCGGGACCACCGCGACCGAAGTCTCTCCTCTCCACGGGACCTCGGGCCGTCATCGGTTCCTCTTCGAGCGTCGAGTCGGCGTCGCTTTTCAGGACGTCGACGGGCTTCACCGTCACACCGTGACGTCGGGCATCGGCCACGAGTTGCGCCGGAGCGTAAAAACCCATCGGCTGACTGTTGAGCAACGCGACCAAAAAAGCGGCGGGCTCCCGTCTCTTGAGCCACAGCGAGACCCACGTGAGCAACGCGAAGGAAGCGGCATGGCTTTCCGGAAACCCGTACTCGCCGAATCCCGTGATTTGACGGAACAGAGCGTCCGCGAACGTGCGGTCGTATCCGCGCGCGAGCATGCCGTCGACGAGTTTCTCGCCGAATTCCTGCAAAAGACCCTGACGACGCCACGCTCCCATCGCCCGACGCAGACGATCCGCTTCGCCGGGCGTGAATCCCGCGGCGACGACGGCGAGCCGCATCGCCTGTTCCTGAAAGATGGGGACTCCCAGCGTTTTTCCGAGGACCTCCTTCACCGCTTCGGACGGAAAGGCGACGGGCTCTTCTCCGGCGCGACGACGCAGATAGGGATGCACCATGCCGCCTTGAATCGGCCCGGGGCGCACGATCGCCACTTCGATCACGAGGTCGTAGAAACAGCGGGGCTTGAGCCGAGGCAACATCGACATCTGCGCACGGCTTTCGATCTGGAAGACGCCGATGGTGTCTCCTTCGCACGCCATGTCCCAAACCGCGGGATCGTCGGCCGGAACGTCCGTCAATCCCATGGGACGCCCTCTCCGTTTCGAGACCGCTTCGAGGGCTTTGCGGATCGCGCTCAGCATGCCGAGCGCGAGACAGTCGATTTTCAAGATTCCGAGGGCGTCGAGATCGTCCTTGTCCCATTCGACGACCGTCCGTCCTTCCATCGAGGCGTTTTCGACGGGCACGAGTTCGTCGAGACGCCCCGCGGTGATGATCATGCCGCCGACGTGCTGTGAACGATGTCGGGGAAATCCATGAAGTTCCTTCGCAAGTCCCACCACCTTCGCGAGCCGAGCGTCGTCGGGGTCGAAACCCGCTTCGATCAGGCGTTCCCGCGGCCAGTCGACGGGATCCCACCACCTCAAGGTTTCCGCGAGCCTCGCGACGTCGTCGTCCGGCAAACCGAGGGCCTTTCCGACGTCTCTGACCGCACTGCGTCCGCGATACGTGATGACGGTGGCCGTCAGCGCGGCCCGTTCCCGCCCGTATTTTTCGTAGATATGTTGAAGGACCTCCTCCCGTCGGTCGTGTTCGAAATCGACGTCGATGTCGGGAGGCTCGTGTCGGTCCTTCGAAATGAAACGTTCGAAGAGGACGTCGAAACGGTCGGGGTCGACCGACGTGATTCCGAGACAGAAGCACACCGCCGAGTTGGCCGCGCTGCCGCGACCTTGGCAGAGAATTCCGCGGGAGCGTGCGAAGGCCACGATTTCGTGGACGGTCAGGAAATAGTCCTGGTAGCCCAGTTCGTCGATCAACGCATATTCGTGATCGAGGAGGCGGCGCACCTTCGTCGGAACTCCCTCCGGCCAACGTTCGCGGGCGCCCGCTTCCGCGATCCGCTTGAGCGCATCCATGCGCCCTTCGACGGGATATTCGTAGCGCAACTCGGAGAGGGAGAAGGTGCATCGTCGCGCGACGAGACGCGCGTTTTCGAGAAGATGTTCCCGCCCCGCGTAGACGCGCCGAAGTTCTTCCGGGGAACGCAGGACGGCGAGTCGCCTCGGTAGGTCGTAGCCCAAGTCTTCGACGCGGACGCCCTTCCCGACGGCGTGCAGCACGTCGCGCAGCGCACGACGCGAAGCCTCGTGGGCCTCGATCCCACCACACGCGACGGATCCTACGCCCGCGGCCGTCGCGACCTGTTCGAGGCGTTCCGCCCGAAGAGCGTCGTTCGGACCTTCGTTCATCGAAATCCCGAGACGGGCCGACTCCCCGTACGTCTCGACGAGCCACCGAAGGTGGTCTTCGATCTCGCGAAGACCTTCCCTATCGGGGATTCCGTCGTCGGGGATCAGGATCGCGATCAGACCGTCGGCGTGAGCGGCGAGATCCGCGCGTGACAATCGACAGCGACCTTTCTCCGCGCGACGTCGCCCGACGGTCAGAAGGCGCGTCAACCGACCGTAGGCGGCACGATCCGTCGCGAGAAGGACACAACGCAACCCGTCGTCCGTCGTGATCTCGCTGCCGATCACGAGCCGGATCGGTAGTTCCTTCGCGGTTACGTGGGCCCGCACCACTCCGGCCACCGACGCCTCGTCGGTCAATGCGAGGGCTTCATACCCCAGTCGATGAGCCGCGGCGACGAGTTCGTCGGGATGCGACGCTCCTCTCAGAAACGAAAAGCAGGAGACGCAGTGCAGTTCGACGACGGGGGCCGCCGTCCGATGTCCGGAGGCCGAAACGGCGACCGCACCGTGCAAAGGGTGGGGGTGGCCCTTGTCGAGGGGAAGTTCGGGCATGGAAGAACGACGACGATCAGCTGAAAGCCCCGTGTCGGTGCCAGCGCCCGGTGGCGAGATCCTTGTAGATCCAAAGCCTCACGCCCGCCGCCGTCTCGATTTCGAAATAGCGACGGCGCACGTCGGCATCGTCCCACCATCCCGTTTCGATCGTCTCGGGACCGCGCGAGAAACGGACGGGACCACGATCCGGGCCGCGCGTCACGCGCACGGGACGTCCGGATGCGTCCTCCTCCACCGCGACGGGGACGGGGGGATCCTCGA
>CAIWVZ010000360.1 GCA_903916245.1 uncultured Planctomycetota bacterium
CCGCGGCGAACCGCCGCCCGGCGAGGTGGGAGGGAAGGACCGCGGGGCGCGAACCGTCGTCGGGCCAGCGGGCCGGAAGGGCCTTGCGGACGCGGACGACCTTTATCGTCCGCCACGTGTCGACCGATGCGCCGAACCAACGCCGCATCTGGGCGCGGAAGACGGCGTCGACCGACGCATCGTCGCCTTCGGTGGCGTCGCAGGAACTCGCGTAGACGAGACTGCGCCCCACCGGTGCGTAATCGGGCGACACTTCGCTCGGGACGGCGACGTGATTCACGGGGCCCGACGCCGCGCCGTCGAGGACGAGCCACGCTCCGTCGACGGGAGGCTTCGGGGCGTCGAAGGCGACCATGACGGTGCTGCGCCAACCGACGTCCTTCACGGCACCGATGTCCGCGAGGCGGCGACACTCGTCCATGTCCGTCGCCAAAACGACGGCATCGGCGTCGATGCGCGTGCCGTCGGCGAGCAGCACGCCGCGGTCGTCCGAGGCGGCGACGCGGACGCCGCAACGCAGCGTCCCCGGAGGCAGGGCGGCGGCGAGTTGCTTCGGGATTTCTTCCATGCCGAGTCGCGGCAGGCACGCGGCGCCCCTCGAAAAGAATCCCCAGTAGTATTCGAGCAGCCGACTCGACGTGGCGAGCGAGCGATCGAGCAACACTCCGCCGAAAAACGGTGCGAGGAACCGTTCGATCAATTGCTTCGAGAATCCACGGGCGGTCAGATGCGCCCGCGCCGAGGTCTCGGGACGTTCGAGCGGTGCGTCTTCGTGCTCCGACCGCAGGAGCGATTCCATCCGCCACGCGGGAAGCGCGTCGAGCAACGAGGCCGTTCCGAGCGTGGCGAGGGCCGAGCCCGGTCGCTTGCGGGGATCGGCGACGGTCGCGAGGGAAGCCCGTCCGGTGAAGATCTTCGCTCCCGATTCGAAGGGCCGAAGTTCGAGAGCCTTCATGTCGAGCACGGCGCGCGCTTCGGAATACGCCTCGAGCAGAACTTGGAAGCCGCGGTCGACGAGGAATCCGTCCACGCGATCGGTTTTGATGCGGCCGCCCGGCCGCTCCGACGCTTCGAGGACGGTGACCGGAATACCGCGACGCGTGAGATGAAGCGCGCAGGACAGCCCCGCGACACCCGCACCGACGACGATGACGTTCGATTTCGACGTCATGTCGCACCGCCTACGACCCGGAGAACGGCTTCGCGCGTCGCTTCGTGCCGGAAGTCGAACATGCGGCGGATCTTTCTTTCGGCCCACGCACCCGCGATCCAACGACCGAACGGCGCGAAAGGGAGTTCCCACTCGACCGTGTCGGTCAGCACGGCGCCGCCGCCGGAGGAGGGCGTCACGTCGTGGCGGTGGATCCACGTCTTGAACGGCCCCTCGCGTTGGATGTCGACGAACGTTCCGCCCGATTCGCCGCGATCGACGAACTCGGTGTGTTCGGCCACCCATCGCAGGCGGAGCGGCCCCATCCGGTTCACCAAGACCACCACGGTGCCCGGCGCGAGGCCGCGCGGGGGCTGCTCCACCTCCACGCTCTCCCACGGCGGAATCAGCGTGGGGAGCGCCTCGGGGCGCGCGTGCCACGCGAATACGTCCTTCGCGGGGGAGGGCAGGGTGGAGATCTTGGTGAATGTCGGCATGAAAACGCTCAAATCGTTCAGGACAAGCATAGCCTAAACGTTGAGCGTGTGGGGATCAAGCGGTCGGGGGAGTGCCCCGGTCACGATTTCTCGGCTTGGGCGCTTCCTCGCGGCGCTTCGGACGCTCGACGGCCACCGCCGGGGGTGCGGGGGGCTCGGGGGCCTTCGCGAGGCCGCGACCGAAGTCCACGAGCTCGGACAGCGTCGCGCACCAGGTGGCGCCCGCGGGGGCGTCCTTGGCGGTCATGGCGCGTCCGCCGAGGGCGACGGCGGCCCCGACGGATTTCGCCGCCTTCATCACGACAGCGAGATCCGCCTTGAGGGTCGGGGCGGCGGTCGAGATCGACAGCCAAAGGAGGGCGGGGCGGCGCTTCATCACCGCGGCGGCGATGGCGTCCGCCGGGAGGCCGGCTCCGAAACTTTCCGCGTCGATGCCGCTCTCGCGGAGTACGACGGTACCCATCGCCAACGGAAGCGCGTAGGGGTCGCCGGGGAACGTCGCGCCGACCGCGACGGGGGCACCGTCTTCCGGCGGAGTCAAGATGTGCCCGAGATCGCGGAGAGCGGCCAACGTGATTTCCACGCCGCGACGTTCTTCGAAGATTTCGACGCGTCCGTCCTGCCAACCGTCGCCGATTCGCGACCAAGCGTCGATGAAGACGCGCTCGACGATGTCGAGGATCGTGCGTCGACCCAAGTAGAGATTGATCGCGAGTCGAAGAAGACGCGTCTCGTCGCCGTCCTTCAGGATCTCGTAGGCTTCGTCGACCGCGCGGGACGTCGCGAGTTCACCGCCGCCGGAGACGGCGGGGAGGCCGAGGACGTCGGGTCGCATCAGAGGGTTGCCGCGCGAACGCGCGAAGCGCACGACGTCGTGGATCGCGATGCGGCGGTGGCCCCCGGCGGTACGCGCGGGCGACATCAGGCCCTGATCGCACCACCTCTTCACCGAGGCTTCCGACACGCCGAGAGCAAGCGCCACCTGCTTGGGGCTCACCTGCCGATTCATGGGATTCCGATCGCCGTCGAGTCGAGCGCCTTCCCGCCGGCACTCCAAACTACCTTTCCAACGGTCCTCGACCAACGAAATCGTTGAAATCGATCTTCACGGCGCGTCTTTGAGAAGGCGGGCGATCGCTTCGTCGTCGAGATGGCGCCATTCCCCGGGGGCGAGGTCCTCCGGCAGATCGAACGCCCCGATGCCGTCGCGGTGGAGTCTGAGGACTCTCCCGCCGCACGCCGCCACCATTCGCCTGACTTGGTGGTAGCGGCCTTCGCGGAGCCTGACCACGGCCTCGATCGTCGGGCCTTCGCCCCGAATGTCGATGCCGGCCGGCAGCGTGGGGGCGTCGTCGCCGTCGAGCAGGATCCCGGATTGGAATCGGGCGACGGTGTCCCGAGCGAGAACGCCTTCGATTTCGGCGCGATACCGTTTTGTGACGTGCCGTTTCGGGTGGGTGAGACGCTGAATCAGGGCACCGTCGGTCGTGACGACGAGGAGCCCCGACGTGTCTCGGTCGAGCCGTCCCGCGAACTCGGCGCCGAGCCTTCGGAAGACGTCGGGCAGAAGTTCGTCCACCAAAGGCGCTTCCGCGGGATCGTGGCTGCAGGCGTAGCCCACGGGCTTGTGCAGGATCGCCCAAAGGCCGTCGGGGGGCGCTTCGACGGGTTCACCGTCGACGACGATTTTCCCGGTGACGGAGGCGGCCGGATCGGACTGTGTCCGCCCGTCCATGGCGACGCGCCCCGACTTGACCAACGCCTTCGCGTCGCGACGGGAACCGAATCCGGCCCGCGCGAGCCAGGCATCGAGGCGTTCAGGCATGTCTCAGCGCTTCCCGGCGTCGCCGTCGAGCGCCGAACGATGCACCATGTAGGCGAGCATCTTCATGCGCGCGTACCGTTCCGACATGTAGAGGTAGCCCTTGTAGGGACCCACGTCGCCCCATGAGTTCTTCACGATGAACCACGTGCCGCCGTTCGCGTCTTCCGCGAGACCCACCGCGTGCATGAGATGGTCGTCCGTGGTGTCCCGGAACTCGAAAGCCGCGTCACGCGCGAGCTGATCCGTCGGGCCGTCGAGGTCGGCGATGCCTTCCTTGGGCCGGAATCCCGGCTCGGAAACGTCGCAATCGATCGCGACGGTCATTCCGGATCGCAGCGCGCGTTTCAGGATGTCGACGAACGTGTCGACGGGGCGATTCCGGTACTGCTGCCATCGGATCCAGTTGTCGGGGACGAAGAGCTCGCGCGCGTCGTCGAAGGGCATCGTTCCATCGCTCATCACTTCGACGTAGTCCGTCGCCGAGATACCGAGCCCCGCGGCGAACGCCTTCGGATCGACCGTCGGACCGGTCGTGTTCACGCCGAGGCCACGATCGATCACGGCGAGCGCGCCGCGTCGCCAGTCGTTCGTCGGCTTTCCCGAGGGGGAAGCGATCGGGGCGAGGACCCTGCGCAGTTCGGCCCAAAGAGGCGCGTGATCGTGCGTCGTGCATCCGTCGCCCAGTCCCGTCATCGCGGTCGCCGGCAACGCGCCGTGGATGCGGAGGACTTCGGTGACGTCGTGCGACAGGCCGCCTTCGTCGAAGCGGGCAAAACCGTGAAGTCGCACCCAGCGATCGGCCTTTTCGAGCGCCGTCATGCGAACGAACCACATCTCGGACAGGTCGACCGATTTCCCCGTGAGGCGAAGGATCTCGGCTTCCAACATGGACACGGTGGCGTACGACCAGCAGGTGTTGGTCTTGTCCTGGCTGAGGACCGGCAGATGCGGGTTCCGAACGACGTCCCGGAACACGGGACGCGAGGCCGGGCGGCTTTCCGCGGCGGGTGCGACGGGCGGCGTCTGTGCCGGAAGGAACGCCGTCAAAAGGGCGAAGACGAGGGGGAAAAGCGGAGCACGGCGCATGCGGAGTTCCTTTTTCGTGGCCGTCCCGAGGGGAACCTTGGAGACGGCTTCGGGTCTTGCCATTATCCCGATCCGCCGAGGGCGACTTCGGCGGTATGGCCCCGTCGTCTAGCCAGGTCCAGGACAGCAGATTTTCATTCTGTCAACACGGGTTCGAATCCCGTCGGGGTCATCGCGGCCCGCGCCTCCCGGCGCGGGCCGTCGTCGTTTCAAGGAGTCGACTTCGACTTCTTCGACAACACGCGGACCACGAAGCTGGTCGGTCGATAGGTGTCCGGCATGTCTTCGGGGCGGCTGAGTTCGCGCTTCCCGAAATCGACCTCCCGGATCTGAACGGACGGATTCGAATCCTCGATGCGGCCGAGGACCGTCATGAAATCCTTGAACGGATAGCCGGTCTTGTTGTTGACCTGAACACGCACCGTCGTTTCGATCGCACCCTGAACGTTCGCCGGCGCCGCCGCCTTGTTGACGGACATGTCGTCGTACACCGTGCCGCCACCCTGCTTGGGGATGTCGCGGAGGGCCGCCGTCACGAGCTCCTTCAAGTCGGTGACTTCCGTGATGCGGTCGAGATTGATCCGCTCCGCGGTATCGCAAACGGCGTGAATCTTCGCCTTCGTCGAGGCGAGATCCTTCGTGATGCCGTTGGCTTTCGTTTCGAGTCCGGCGGCGAACACCTTCGAGATGTAGACCCAACCGCCGAACACGACGAGATTGAGCGTGATCAGCACGTAGGCGAGGAACTTGATGCCGCCGTCGCCGCGCGTCGTTTCGGCATCGTCGCCGGCCTGTTTTGCGGTATCGGCCATCGTCAGATCTCCACCTTGGGCCACGTGATCTTGCAGCCCTCGAAACGACGCTTCGTGCCCATCGGACGGTCCGTGCCCGACTCGACCTTGGGTTTGCCGGGAAGCTCCCGGAAATCCTTGGCCAACACTTCGAAGGCGCTCGAGTCTTCGAGTTCCATCGTCCACTCGATCTCCATCGACGACGCCTTCAGCGACTCGATGCTGAACTTGCCGTGGAGTTCCGGGTGGCGGA
>CAIWVZ010000361.1 GCA_903916245.1 uncultured Planctomycetota bacterium
GCCGACCACCATGTCGGCGTCGCCACGACGTTCGATCAGACGAGGGATGGCCTCCGCCGGGTAGGTGCCGTCGGCGTCGATGATCACGATCCAATCCGCCGAGGCGGCGGCGATTCCGCGCTTGAGGGAGGCTCCGTATCCGCGGTTGCGCTCCGAGCGGATCACGCGCGCCCCGCCGCGACGGGCATGTTCGCCGGTGCCGTCCGTGGAACCGTCGTCCACGACGATGAGTTCGCACGCGATTTTCGCGTCGGCGAGAGCCGTGCGAATCTCCGAAAGCGTCGCCCCGATCCCCTCGGCCTCGTTCATGGCGGGAATCACGACCGAGAGCGCGGGTCTCCCGGTAGGGACGTCGGATGGGGCGGACATGGGATCTCGAGGATGATACCTTTCCTCCCAACGTCGTGCCGCTCCGGAAGTTGCGACTTCCGAGCGCGACCCAAAGTCACGCGTCGGCGAAGGTTTTTCGTTCACCGTTCGGGCGTGCGTCGAGAAGCCCCGCTCCTTCGCCGAGCCCCCACGCGACGGCCCCCACGATCACCCACGGTGCGGCCCGAATCGTTCGCCGTGCGAGTCCGGCGTACAGAAGGGCGCGGAGGCCGAACACCGGGCTGCCCACGATCGCGATGATCGCCGCGACGATGCGTGCGGGGGGGCGTCCGACGCCGCGCCCCCGTCCGAAATGACGTCCCCAACTCCATCTTTCGACGAGGAAGGCGGTGGCGGACATCGGCGGCCTTCTTTGCGCAATCCGCATCGCCGGGGCTCTCAGAAGCCCGCCGCGGGCCGCCAGGGCCGCGTGGACACGCGGCTCGTGATACCCCGAGCGCCACGTCGGGGCGACGGCGTCGACGGTCTCTTTTCGAAACGACACGGCGACGTCGGTCAGCACGTCGGAAGGTCCCGGGCGGGAGCCGGGGAGATGTCGGTAAAAGTCGAGGATCCACGCCGCGGCGCGGATTCCGTCCTCGGCGTCGCAATCGACGACGCCGCCGATCGCCCCCGCGTCGGAGCGCCGCCATGCGTCTTCCACCGCGGCGAGGAATCCGGGCTGCGGGACGCCGTGATCCTCGAGCATCACGATCACCCGTCCCCGAACCCGACGGAGTCCGGCGGCACGGCGGATGTCGTAGCGGACGTGTTCGGCGCAGGGATCGTCGTTCGACACTTCCGCATCGACGGGGCCGATGTCGACGAAGCGCACCTCGTCGAACTCCGCCGCCAACACGGCGACGTCCGGCCTCTCCCGTTCGACGGGAACGACGATGTCCACGCGGCGCCCCGAGCATTCCCGCCTCAGCGATTCGAGGCAGGCTCGGACGGAATCCGCGCCGCTCACGATCGTGACGACGATGCCGAGGTCCGGAAGCGGGGCGACGGGATCCACGTCGGGATCGTAGCCTTTTCACGATCGACGGGTGGTACATTCCCGAGATGCGGATCCGCCATCGTCAATCCTCGCCGTCGGGGTGCCTTTCCGCGTGATGCCGCCCGCATCGGACATCGGAACGCGTCGGTTCGTGGACGTATTCCGCCTCGCTCGGAATCTCGGTGTGCTCCTCCTCGGCGAGGTGGTCTCCAAGGTCGTGGCGATCTTCGTCTTCGGACGTCTCGGTAGCGTGTTGGGTGACGCGCGCTACGGCGAACTCGAATTCGCGTTCGCCGCGGTCACCGTCGCATCGCTCGTGGCCGACGCGGGGCTCGTCGTTTTCGGCGCACGTGCGGTGGCGAAGGACGAGGTCGCCGCCAAGTCCTTGTTGCCCGCTTTTCTCGTTCTCCGAGCGGCGCTCGTCGCCGCCTCGGTCTTCACCATCGGATTTCTCGCCGTCTTCCAAGTCGGCGCCGCACCCGCGATCCTCCTCGGTTACGGATTGGCTCTGCTGCCGGTGCCGCTCGTCTGCGACTGGATTTTCCAGGGGCGCGACGAAATGGCCGTCATCACCGCTTCGAATCTGCTTCGTCAGTCCTGTCTGCTCGTCGGCGTCCTCGTGTTCGTGCAAGGGCCCGACGACGCTTGGTGCGTCCCGGTTTCGGACGCCGTCGGGCTCGCCGCGGCGGCCGGACTCCAGCAGTTCCTCGCGCGGCGCCGGACGGGATCGTTGGTTTGGGAAGGCGTCATGCGTCGCGCCGTCGACATCGCGAAACAAGCCGCGCCGATCGGTTTCGGAACGATCGCGTGGGCGGTGCGTTTTTGGGCTCCGATGGTGATCGTGGGATCCGTCGCCGACGGGGCGTTCGCCGGGCACTACGGGGCCGCGCATCGTCTCGCCGTCGCGATGCATCAGGTCGTGTTTCTGTACTTCTTCAACCTTCTTCCCACGTGGAGCCGGGATGCGGTGGGCTCGGGTGCCGGCATCGCCGAAACGCTGCGTGCCTCGGTGCGGAAGTCGTTTTGGATCACCTGCGCGGGGGCGTGCGCCATCGTGGCGGGGACCTGGCTGCTCGCCGATCCGGTGATTCGCTTCTTGGGTTACGGCCCCGGATTCGAGGCGTCGTCGAAGATCCTGATCGGACTGTGTTTCGTGCCCGCGATCGCTTTCGTGAGCGGAAATGTCCGATTCGGGTTGATCGCCGCCGGACACGCGAAGGGAGACGCGTGGGCCAACGCCGCCGGTGCGGTGTGCGTCGTCGTGGGGTGCTTTCTCTTCGGCGACTCCGTCGCGACCGCGGTTGTCCCCGCGTTCGTCGTCGCCGAACTCGTGACCGCGCTCGTTGCGCTCGGAGTGTGGTTTACCGTCGGGCGCCGGACGCACGCGACGGCCTGAGAAGGTGCCAACATGCCCACGCGACGAGCGTGGTCGCGATCACCGACGGCCACGCGCTGACCATGAACTCGCGTGCCGCATCGGGTGAGACGAGTCCGCCCGAGAGCCTCGAAAGCGTGTGGCTCATGTCTTTTCCCGTCGCGGTGCGCGCGAGCGTGTCCACGACGGGGAGTCGGAACGCACCACCCGCGACCTTGTCCCAATCGTCGACGACGTGGCGCGTCCGGGAGGTGGCCAAAACGAACGCATGCAACGCCGAAAGTACGAGCACGCCGCGTCGAATGTTCGGCCGCCACGTGGTCAGGTGAGCGGCGGCGCCGAGCCAAAGCGGGAAGAGCACAGGACTGAGGTAGCGGAACCCGGTATTCCACTGCATGCGGGCGAACTGATTCGCCGAGGCGAACACCAGATAGCCGAGAACCAACAGGAGTCCGCGACTCCACACGTCGCGCGAAAGCCAACTTCCCTTGGGAGGGGGGAAGAACCCGAAAACGAGCAAAGGGGCGTAGGGGAGAAGTCCGAAGCGCGGATCGACGAGATTCGCCAGGGCGAGATCGAGCGCCGGGACATCGAATCCGTTGAATCCGCGGTCGGAGAACGAGGTCGCACCCATCCATCGAGCCGGGGGAAGCCACGGGTCTCCGAAGCACCATGCTTGCGCGAACAACTGAATGGCGATCGGTGGGAGGGCACCGAGCACGAAGCAAGCGGCTCCCGCGAGGCGATTCTTCACGTCGCTCGACCGCGCGATCACGATCCCTCCCGCCCAAAGCGCCGTGACGACGCCGGAATAGTCGAAGAGCACGGCGGCGCCCGAACAGGCTCCCGCAAGTACGAGTTGTGCGCGTGTCGGCAGGAACGCGCCCGGGGTTCGCTCGACGAACCACCAAGCGCCGATCGTCGCGACGGCGACGAGCATGTTGTGATTGAGAGTGGCCGCGCGATAGAGGACGGGTGTCGCGACGACGAACGCAAATCCGAAGATCGCCGCGGCGTCCTCTCCGAGACCCCGATCGACGCACCATCGACGTAGAAGCAGGGCGACGAATCCCGCGATCGGGGCCATCAGGAACATCGCGAGCACGACCGTCGCGAGACCGAACCGCATGTCGAGGCCGCGCTCGCGCGCCATCCGATACATCTTCTCGCGATTCGGCCACGGAGTGCTGTACGAGGTGTCGATCTTCGACCCCGTGGCACTCACGGCGGCGATCTTCTCGACGGAGCGTCGCTCGACCGCGTCGAGAATCGGCGAGAACACGAAGAGAGGCACCGCCGCCAACGTCGACGCCCCGATGTTGTTGTTGATGTACCAGTGACCGTCCGTGTGCTTGAAAATGTCGGAGTGGAATTCCGCGTAACGATCGCAACGCCACCCCGCACCGTCGACGAGCGCGAACGCGGGATAGTGCTCGCGCGTGATGTTGGTGGCGGTGACGAGAACGACCGACAGCCACACGGCCAAGAACAGCCGCAGCGGTGTGATGCGTCCCGCGAGGCTCACAGCGTGATCCCCTTTTCGCTCGCGATGCGGCGAATCATGCCGAAATACGCATCGAAATGGGCGTCTTTCGTGAAGTGCTCGCGGTAGTACGCGAATCCGGCGTCACCCATACGGCTTCGTACGAGGTCGTTTCGGAGGAGGTCGCACGCCTTCTCCAAACCGGCATCGTCGTCGTACGCGATGCCACCTCCCGAAGCGGCGACGATGTCGGGCGGGGCCCCGAGATTTCGAACGACGGCCGGCGTCTTCGCGGCGAAACCTTCGATGATCACCTGCCCGAGGACTTCGTAGCAGATCGACGGTACGAGGACGGCACGCGCCCGCTCGTTCAGTCGATGGAGGACCGCCCGTGGGAGTGGGCCGAGAAAACGTATGTTGTCGCAGGCTTTCGCGGATTCCCTCAACGCTCCCGCAGCCGAGCCGTCGCCGGCGACGAGCAGTCGGAGGTCCCGTCGTTTCGTGAACAACGGGAGGAGCGTGTGGACGCCTTTCAACGGCTCGAGGCGTCCGACGTAGAGGAAAAAGGGGGAACGTTCCGTTTCGAGAATCGAGTCGGCCGCACGGACTTCGTCCGAAGTCGGAGTCGGCAGTTCGGGGAGGAAATACGGAATGACCTCCATCCGAATCGGAAGTTCCGCTTCGTGACGCCGTCGAGTGAACTCCGACGGAGAGATGAATCCGTCGACGTTGCGCAGTTCGCGATCGATCATCCCGGTTGCGCGCCACAACTGCGGAGGGCGACGGTGCGCGAGAACGCATCGAAAACAGTCCTTCTCGATGCAGGGCTCGCGATTGTTCTTCAGAAGTACGTGCGTCGGGCAGACGAGCCAGTGCTCGTGCGTCGTGTAGAGACGGATCCCGCGGCCGAGTCGAAGCGCCTTCGGCCCGCCCACCAACGACAGATTGTGCCAGTGCACGACGTCGTGACCCTTCGCGAGAACTTCGGACAACGCCTTCTTCTTGAGCCAAGGGGATCCGGTCGCCTGCGTGAGGATCGGCGACAACGCTCCGAGTGGGCTGCGAAGCGGGTGGGTACGGACGCGCGGATGATTCGTCACGGGCGCGGGGTCACGCCCTCCGAGAAGTTTCCAACTGTCCGCGCAGTGCACGACGTCCACTTCGTGCCCGTCCTCCGCGAGCGCGTTGGCGAGCCGATGGATGAAGATCCCGTCGCCGCCGAAGTTCTCGGGCGGGTAGAAGGTCGTCACCATGCAGAAGGAGAGAGGACGCATGGGTTTGGACGAAAGTGTTTCCGCCCGGTGATGATACCCTCGCCGTGGCGGACTAGACTTCCCCGGAGAGGCCGAAGTCGACGATGATTCCCGTTCCCGTGCTGACCTTCCACGCGCTCGCCGAGACGTCGCACGTCACGGCGTTCCCTCCGGACGGTTTCGAGCGCATGGTGGGACGTTGGGCGACGGAAGGGCGACGTCCCATCGGTATCGACGCCCTTTTGCGCCGATTGAAGGGGGAAGAACCGGTGGAAAATGGCGACTGGATGGCGACCTTTGACGACGGATACGCGTCGTTCACGGCCGCCCACGAAGCCTGTCGTCGTGCCGGGGGTCGTGCGGTGCTCTTTCTGTCGACGAGCGTTCTCGGTCGCGATCCGATCTTCCCGCGCGACGGCCGATGCCCGAAACAGCCCGCCCTCGACGTGGAAACGGTCGCGACCCTCGCTCGCGATGGTTGCGACGTTCTTTCGCACGGAGACGCCCATGTCGATTGGCGGAACTTGTCCGACCACGAGATCGACGCGGATCTGCGTCGATCCTCCGAGATCATCGCCGACCTTACTGGAATCGCACCCCGCGCCTTCGCCTACCCGTTCGGTCTCTCCGACGGACGCGTGCGAGCGCGCATCGCCGCCTTCCATGAAGCGGCCTTCGGGACGCGACTCGGGTTCGTTCGGACCTCCGACGATCGCCACGACCTCCCTCGAATCGACGCTCACTACGTGAGGCGTCTGTCGTCGTGCGGGACCCTCGACGATCCCGAGGTTCGGCGGCGACTTCGATGGCGAGGGTGGATGCGTGGAATTCGGGAAACGCTGTTCCCGACGAGGGTCGATTGATTCCCCGCGCGTCCATCGTCATGCCGTGCTTCGGTGACGGGCCCGGACTGCGTCGAGCCGTCGCGGCTCTCGAACCCGCGCTCCGTGCGGGTCACGAGTTGATTCTCGTCGACGACGCCACGCCGGGCGGACTTTCCTTGGAACTTCCGGAGGGCGCTCGGATCCTCCGGCGCCCGGAGAACGGAGGCCCAGGTGCCGCCCGCAACGACGGCGTGCGCGCCTCCCGACAGGCGATCGTCGTCTTCGTCGATGCGGACGTCGTCGTCCGCGCCGACACCGTCGATCGACTCGTCGCCCACCTCGTCGCGAACGCTCGATTGGATGCCGTGTTCGGTGCCTACGACGCCGAACCCGCCCACCCGACGTTGATCTCCCGCTGGAGGAATCTGCTCCATCACCACACGCATCAATGCGGTGATCCCGACGCCGAGACGTTTTGGGCGGGTTGCGGTGCGGTGCGACGTGCCGCGTTCGATCGAGTTTCCGGGTTCGATACCGTGCGGTTTCCGACGCCGAGCGTCGAAGACATCGATTTCGGCTATCGCCTTCGGGATGCGGGAGGTCGCATCCTCCTCGACCCCTCGATTCAAGTCACGCATCTCAAGGCATGGACCTTCGTCGACATCCTGCACGTCGACGTCACTCGTCGCGCGATTCCGTGGGCTCGGATGTTGGTCGGGCGCCGTCGTGGCGATCGTGCGCTGAACGTCTCGGCCGCGCAGCGGGCCTGCGGCGTGTTGGCTTTCGTCGCGATCGCGGCGAGCGCCGTCGCGGCGGTGCAGCCGA
>CAIWVZ010000362.1 GCA_903916245.1 uncultured Planctomycetota bacterium
CATGTTCCTCGAAGCTCCTTGACTTGGCTCTGCAACTTGGGTCCCCGGCGCCGCCCGACGCATCGGACGAAACCGGAAACCGACCATAATGGAGCTGCTGACGGGATTTGAACCCGTGACCTCCTCCTTACCAAGGAGGTGCTCTACCAGCTGAGCTACAGCAGCCTAGACGTTCGTTCGATGCGGCACCGGCCGCATCGGTCCTGGACTCCGGATTCTCCGGGGAAGGAGGATCCGAAAGCGGGTGAAGGGAATCGAACCCTCGTAGCCAGCTTGGAAGGCTGGAGCTCTACCACTGAGCTACACCCGCGAATGACCCGGGACATCGATGGCGAGGGAAGGATTCGAACCTTCGAAGACATAAGTCAACAGATTTACAGTCTGTCCCGTTTGACCGCTTCGGTACCTCGCCGACGTTCGGGAGAATCTTTTTGTCAACCCTCGACCGATCCCTTGCGGAAGAGCCAGCGAACGGACTTGAACCGTCAACCTGCGGTTTACAAAACCGCTGCTCTACCGATTGAGCTACGCTGGCGCGACAACCCGGGATCGGAGTTGGGGCGGGAATGGTACGGAAACGCGGCCCTATGTCAAGGCCGAATCGGGCGTTCAGAACGAGTAAGGCCCTGCGCACGGGCCCGGAGAGCGGCGGTTCCGGTCAGAAGGTGCTCGAGCGCGTCGGACGGAACGGCTTCGAGGAGGGCGTCCAAAAGCACCAAGGCGACCATGGCCTCGGCCACCACGGAGACCGCCGGGACGGAACAGACGTCGGACCGTTCCCAGACGGCTTCTTCCGGACCACCCGTCTGTAAGTTGATACTGGGAAGGGGCTTACGGACGGTCGGAATGGGCTTCATGGCGCCCCGGACCACGATCGGCATCCCGTTGGAGATACCGCCCTCGATCCCGCCCGCCCGATTGGTCGGTCTAGCCACCCCACCGGCGCCGTCGGGCAGAATGGGATCATGGTACGTAAGTCCTTGCGCCCAAGCACTTTGTGCCCCGTCGCCGACCTCGACCGACTTGATCGCCGGGATGGACATCAGCGCCTGGGCCAAGCGCCCGTCGAGGCGGGAGTCCCATTCGGCATGGCTGCCGAGCCCCACGGGGACACCACGGGCGACGACCGAAAATTCTCCACCGACCGTATCTCCCGCTTCGCGCAACGCCTCGATGAGGGCCACCGCCCGGACGTCCGCCTCGGGATCGAGACTTCCGACGGGGGACGCGTCGCGCACCGACGCCGCCTCGGGATTTTCGGGACTTCCGCCGAACGCCACCGATCCGATCCGGCTCACCCACCCGAATACGGAGATCCCGACCTCCGCGAGAAGTTGCGCCGCGACGGCTCCGGCCGCCACGCGTGCCGCCGTTTCGCGCGCGGACGCGCGCTCCATGACGTCGGCGACGTCTTTCGTGCCGAATTTCACGGCGCCGGCCAAGTCCGCATGTCCCGGCCGCGGACGGTGAAGTTCGCGATACGCGTCGATCCGCACGTCCTTGTTGCGGACGAAAAGCGTCAACGGAGCGCCGATGGTCTTCTCGCGCTTCAACCCGGTGAGGACTTCGACGGCGTCGCTTTCCATCGATTGGCGCGCACTGCGACCGAATCCTTTGCGGCGACGCGCCAACATCGCGTCGATCGCTCGGAGATCGACGGAAAACCCGGCGGGAAGCCGCTCGAGGACGGCGATCAAGCCCTTTCCGTGAGACTCGCCCGCCGTGCGAAATCCGAGGCGTTTCATTCCGTGGAAGGCTACCGGACTTTGACCCAGACGTCACCTTCGAAACCGAGAAGTTCGCGGTCCCGAGCGGCCCCGTCGGGAGGCGGCGTCCAATCGCCGAGCACCTCGCGCGGCAATCGTTCGAATCCCGTGACCGCGAGCGCCTCGGCGACGCGATCTCCCGGAATTCTGCCCCAACGCCGTGCGAATTTCGTTTCGACGACGGCGACCGACCCCTTCGGCGCGAGCTCGAGAGCGGCCGCCCCGAACGGTTTCGCGTCGATGTTCGGGTCGCGATCGAGCACCACCGCCGCCCACGGGTGATCCGCGATGAGCCATGCGGACGGTGCGGCGGCGAGACGCGCCTTCACCAGCGGGGCGACGTGATCGATCCACGCCTGATCCGTCGCGGCCGGTATCGCCGGCGCGCGAACGAAGACGAGCGTCGCCGCGAGAACGACGAAGGGCGCGGCGGCGCGGGCCGTGGCGACGGAAGGAGTCGCCCGCATCCGTTCGAAAAGCGTCGCGAGACCGAGTCCGGCGAACGCGCCCGTGATCGGCGCGAGCGTCGCGAGATAGCGCGCATAGCCCGCCGACCCCATCAAGCCCGCGGCGAACATCGCCCCGTGACCGACGACGACCACGAGCGCCAAGATGATCTCGAGTCGAAGTCCCTCGACGGCTCCGCGGAACGCGCCCGCGACGGTCGCGGGCCAAAGCCACGGAGTGGTCGCCGCCACGAGGTGCGCCCCGAAGAGAGCCCAATGTCCGCTTCCGTAGATGCTCGCCGCCGACCAGTTTCGCGGCCACCACGTGACGAACCAAAGTCCTTCGCGATGTGCGCCGAGTCCGGCCCACCACCAGAGAAGAATCGGCGTCGCGAGCAGGACGAGCAGCGCGACCCGCGGACGCGACGCCGCGCGGGAGGGATGCGCGTCGCGCGCGAAGAAGAACCATGCGGCGACGACGGGGCCGAGCCAGAATCCCTCGGGCCGCGCGAGCGGAAGCGCTCCGAGGAGAAGCGCGGAAAGCCTGTGTCTCCCGGAGTGAAGCGCCGCGAGTCCGCACCCGAGAAACGCCGCGAAGACGATTTCCGTCATGATCGCCGACGCCTGCGCGACGACGAGCGGCCCCGCGAGCGTGCACGCGACGACGAGATCCGCGGCATCGTCGGTGCGTCCGCGTCCGCGACGCGCGTCGACGAGGGCCGCCGCGGCGAGCGCGGCGACGACCGCGAGAAACCCGGACAAAAGACGCACCGCGAAGGGTCCCGCGTGGGACGGCGCCGCGTGCAGAAGCGTAACGGCCGGACGCCCCCACACGTCGACCAACAGCCGCGCGTCCCGATGCATCCCGCGCGCGTAGCCGAGGTGCGACACCTCGTCGGCCTCGATGAATCCCGGGCTTCGCCACGAGGTCGCCGCGGCCGACGCGAACGCGACGACGCACAGGACGGCGACGACGATGCGGGTGCGCGGCGTACGGAACATGCCCGCCCATCGTACGGGCGGACTCCGAACGCGACGAGATCAGGGAAGAACCGGAAGTCCGAGCGCGCGGTAGCGGGCGTGGAGCGCGTCCGCGTAATGACGCCGCACCTCGCCGAAGCAGGGCCAGAGAAGTTTCGTGTTCCCGGTCCACGTGTTCGTCCCGAGCCGTTGGACGTACAGGAGTTCGTCGATCTTCGAGAGCTTCGACGTCAGGAACATGCGGATCATCACGTCGTAATCGTCGGCCCACACGAGATTGCGGTAACCGCCCGCGCGACGGAGCGCGTCGGCCCGGAAGGCCCGCACGTGGTTCGGGCAGACGTTCATCGCATCCATCACAGGTCGCTCCACCCCGTCGGCGACGAACGTCCCCATCGCGTCGAAGGCGAGCGCTTCCTTCGCGATCATGCCGTTCCACGGCGTATCGCGATATTTCCAGAACGGCGCCTTGTAGACGTGAAACTCGCGGGTTCCCGCGAACCACTCGGCGAAATTCGAATACACCATCCCGACTTCGGGATCGGCCCGGAACGCGGCGACGATTTTCTCGAGCGCGGTCGGAACGAGGAAATCGTCGTGGTCGAGTTCGACCAGAAACTCCCCGCGCGCGAGCGACGTCGCGGCCTGTTTGACCCACCCGATGCGCCCCGAAGGCGGCAATCGCAGCACGCGGATACGCGGATCACGCAGCGCTTCGAGAATATCGGCGCCCGCGTCCTCCGAACCGTCGTCGATCACGAGCCACTCGAAGTTCGTCCACGTCTGGGCGAGCACCGACGTCGCCGTCTCGAAGATGAAGGCCGAAGCGTTGTGGATCGGCGTCGTGATGCTGACCAGCGGAATCGCGTCGCTTCCGGGCTTCGTGTATCCCCAATAGACCGCCTGCGCCGCCGACACGAGCCGCTCGGCATCCGGCGCCGCATCGAGATGAACCCATCGGCGACGGATGAAATAGGGCTGAGTTTCGAGTGCGCCCCACCGCTTCTCGCCGTACGTGAAGATGGCGTCCCACTCGCGTCGGCACAGTGCGGACAGAAGACCGCGATCGTCGTGCGAGACGGAGACTTTGATGCTGCCGACCGCGGGCGGAACGAACGTACGCGTCGGATCGTGCACGAGAACCTGATACATGGCGGCGTCGAGACCTCTTTCCGCTGATCGGCGCGGAAGCCCCCGAGGATCAAGCCGCCAAAGCGGCGCGCCGACGCCGGATTCCGCCGTCAGCGACGCTTGATCCACACGCGCGGCCGAAATCCGGCGAGCCACGGCTCCCGCGCGGTATCCCCCGGCGAAAGGTCGACGCCGAGCGACGTCGCGTCGAACGGCTCGAATCCCGCCTTCGCCAAGTCGTCCGCCTTCACGTTCCGCGTGGACGGATCGTAGAGGCGATCCTCGGTCACGATCCGGGCGCCGATCGGCAACGCCGCGACGGCCTGCGGGGAGAAATCACCCATGTCCTCGAAACGCACGGAGGGCGTTCGCGGGTGGCCGAGATAGAGGAACGGATGGGCGGCGTGTACCTCCGCTGCGGGATCATGGGCGGCCAACGCGGCGCCGAGCCTCGCGAGCACGCGGGCGTCCGCGGGTGGCGGTCGGCGCTCCCACGCATGTCCGTCGAGCCAGGCCGTCGCGGCCGCGAGCAGAACGAACGCGACCACGGGGAGTCGCACACGCCGCACCGACGTCGGCGTCGCGAGGAGCGCGTCCCATCCGGAGGCGAGGAGCAGGGCGATCAACGGCGACAGCCCCACGAAATATCGCGCGTAGCCCGCGCTTCCGAAGGAACCCGTCGCCCAGAGGACGCCGTGGACGCCGAGCACGAACAGGAACGTCGCGGCCGCGAACGACATCCGTCCCCGGCGGTTCGCCCACAGGCCGACGACGAAGACCGGAATCAACGTCCACGGAAGGAGTTTCCTCACGACCGCGACCATCCACCACCAGTCGCCGCGGCCCCACGACGACGCCGGCGCCCAATCGTGCGGCCAATGATGGACGAGCCACAACGGATCTCCCGAGGCGAGCGCGGCGACGACGGCCCACGCGGCGGTCCCTCCGAAGATCCCGTGCACGGACCGCAGGCGGCGGCGGACGCCGTCTTCCGTCCGCCAGGCTCCGGCGACGCCGAAGGCGAGATCGACGGCCCCGACGAGGAATCCCTCCGGTCGCACCAACGGCAGAAGACCGCAGATCCACCCCGCGAGCGCGTGACGTCTCTCGAGACGCGCGGCGGCCCAGACCGCGATCAACGCGGCGAACGGCAACTCCGTCCAGACGCCCCCGAGCAGGGACACCACCACCGGCTGCGTCACGAGAGCCGCGGTGGCGACGGCCGGATGGCGGATACCCGCCGCCCGCGCGGCCCGCAGCGTGAACACGGCGGCCACGGCGAACGCGACGACCGACAGCCAACGGGCGACGTCGAATCCGAAGGAAGAAAGCGGCACGAGAGCGGCGGTCACGAGCGGGCGCCCCCACACGTGGAGGAGATTCATCGGCACCGACGGGACTTCGCGGGCGTAGAGATGATGCAACACCTCGTCGGCCTCGCGGATGGATCCCGCGGCGATCGACGCCGCGCAGAGAAGAATCGCCACACCCGTCGCGGCGACGACCCACCGACGTTCCGACGCGGCGGCGCTTCCGTTCATTTGACTTTCGGCGGCGTGACGAACGACACGTCGTCGGCGGGAAGATCCATGGTCATCGCACCGATGACGACGGTCAGGCGCCCCTCGGCTCGGTGCACGCGCTTCACGCGCGCGAGTTGCCCGAGGCGCGGCACCCACACCTCGTCGTCCTTCTTCAATCCGTCGAGGAAAGCCCGACGCCGCTCCGCGAGCGACGGCAAGGCGCCGCGGTCCGCCACGAGTTTTCGAAGAGCCTCGACGTCGGCGGCGAACGCCTTCGGAGCGTTGCGCAATGCGTTCAGATGCGGGGTGGCGGCCTTTTCCAGTTCGTCGAGCGCGCGACGCGTCTCCGCCTCCGCCTCGCTCTCGAGACGTCCGCGCTCCTTGGAAGCCTCGTCGAGTCGCCGACGCGCTTCGGTTTCCGCGCGACGCGACGATTCGAGAAGATCCTCGGATCGTCGTCGGTCGTTTTCGGCGGCTTCACGCGATGAACGCAACGCGTCGATCAGGTCGTTCGTCCCGTCGCGCCCCGCCGCGAGCACCGTTTCGGCGGCGGCCACGACGTCTTTCGGCATCCCGTGACGGGACGCGACGAGCAACGCCATCGATCGCCCCGGAGTCCCGGTGATCAGCCGATACGTCGGCGCCAACGTGGCGTCGTCGAACTCCATGCTCGCGTTCTCGACGTCGGGACGGGAAAAGGCGTAGGTCTTGAGACTTCCCAAGTGCGTCGTGACGGCCGCGAGCGCTCCGCTCGCGCGAATCCTCTCGAGCACCGCTTCGCCGAGCGCCGCGCCTTCGGCCGGATCGGTTCCCGCGCCGAGTTCGTCCATGAGGACGAGCGTCGATGGGCCGCACCGTCCGAGAATACCGGCGATCTGCCGCACGTGACCCGAAAACGTCGACAGGCTTTGTTGCAAGCTCTGCTCGTCGCCGATGTCCGCCAAGACGTCGGTGAGCACGGGCAGTTCCGTTCCCGCGGCGGCCGGAACGTGAAGACCGCACTGAAACATGATCTGCAACAATCCGAGAGTCTTGAGAACGACGGTCTTGCCGCCCGTATTCGGCCCCGTGACGACGATCATGCGTCGGCTCGCGGACAATTCGATCGTCAACGGCTCGGGGGCCGGAGCCCCCGAAGCCGCGTTCCGCAGGACGAGCAACGGATGACGCGCCCGTCGCAACAGGAGGCGACCGTCGTCCGAGACGCGCGGCGACATCCCGTCGATTTCGCGACTGAACGATGCGCGCGCCGCGGTGAACGCGATCCACGCGGCGATGTCCGCCGTCCGTTTCAACGCGGATTCCGCATCGAACACCGCGCGGGTCAGTTCCCAGAGGATCCGCGTCTCCTCGCGAACGGCGTCGAGGCGGGCCTCGCTGACTTCGTTCGCGATCGCGACCACTTCCCGCGGCTCGACGAAGACGGTGGAGCCGCTCGCGCTCTTGTCGTGAAGGATGCCGGGAACGTGCCCCTTCATTTCGAGTCGCACGGGCAGCACGTAGCGGCCGTTGCGCACCGACCACGTTTTTTCCTGCAACCAGGATCGGTACTTGGGACTGTCGACGAGCCCGTCCATCACGGTGCGGGCCCGATGCTCGTGCCGAACGACGTCGCCGCGGCAGCGTCGCAGCTCCGCCGACGCCGCATCGGGAATCACGCCCGGAGAATCGACGGACCGGTCGAGAAGAGCGCGGAGCGCGTCGTGCCCCTCCATCTTCGTCGCGATCGACGCGAGCACGGGAAACTTCGCGGATCGGGCGGCGAGCCACGTTTTCAACGCGGTGGCCGCGCGGAGGAAACAGGCGATGTCCCACGCCTCCCAAGCTTCGAGGGGGCGGCTGCGCTCGCGGCAACGCGCGACGACGGAAAGCGCGTCCTTCAGTCCGCGGACGGGCATGGCTTCGCCCGCATCGAGAGCGTGACGAGCCTCGTCGACCTGTTTCAGGGAGAGCGTGATGCGTCCGGCGTCCGTCGACGGAGCGAGCGCGTCCACCAAAGGACGCGCGAGATCGGACTCCGTGTGCCGGGCGAGGGCGGCGCGGATGCTCTCGAATTCGAGAACGGCGGCGGCGTGCGTGTCCATCTTCCGAAGGCGGCACGCCCCTTGCGCGGTGCGGCCGGGAGCGAACCTAGCACGCCCCCGGGCCCGTCACGCACGATCAATCGTCGTCGTCGTGGATGATCGACAACGGCTCGTCGATCGGAATCCCTCCCGCGGCTTCGAGCCGATCCACGGCCTCCTTCATGGAGCGACCGACCTTGAACTTCACGACCTGCTTCGAGGGAACTTCGACCTTCTGGAGGGTACGGGGGTTCTGCGCCTTTCGCGCCGCCCGCTGTTTGATTTCAAAAACACCGAACTCGCGGAATTCGAGCCGGTTGCCGCGCCCGAGTTCGCGGACGATTTCGTCGAGGAACATTTGAATCACATCCTTCGTGACGAGCTTCGTTTGCTTCGTCATGTCTGAGATGCGATTGACCAGCTCCTTTTTGGTGATGGTCGCCACGATCGTAAACTCCATACAGTCCCGGCGGATTCCGCGGGAATCCGTGGTTTCGGAACTGCTCTCTAGCCTGTGGGAGGGGGGGGCCGCCGACCTGCGCCACACACAACGCACGTCCGTCACGGCGTCGAAGACTATCCCCGCCTAACACGCGCGGCTGTACCTGTTTCGAACGAATTGGAGGAAATCGGTACGAGTCGGTTTCCGCGCAAGATCCGCGCCGGGGGACGCTTCCGCGTTCGGCGGCGTCTTCACTCGACGATGACGGCGTTTTTTCGAGCGATTCGAACGGCATTCCGAGGCGAACCCGCCTCGATTTTCAGAGCGTCGGGCGCTCTGTGGATGACCGTCGCCGGGCTCGGGTTTTCACTCGCCCGGGCCCCAGAGGCGCCGGCGATCGAGCATCCGATCGGTGTGCACCCGTCGTTCTCCCCTTGGTACATCTTGGAGACCCTGGAGGGGATCGACGCCCGGACGCTGCGCGCGCTGCGATCCGAACGTCCGCCGCCCCTCCCCGATCCCGCCGCGGCCTTCGCGCTCGTGCCGGGCGTCGGCCCACGGGATCTCGATCGGTGGACCCCATGGCTGAATCCGTCCCTCCCCGTCCGGCATTTCTCGGCGACGCCGCCTTCGCCGCTCTCGTCCGACTCGCCCTCGACGAAGACGGCGTCACCCGCGACCTCACGGCCCTCGGACTGGTGCCGTCCGACCGACACGGACTCGCGGAGGTCCGGATGAAGGCGGACGGCGTCCTCGCG
>CAIWVZ010000363.1 GCA_903916245.1 uncultured Planctomycetota bacterium
ACGGGTCTTTTCGACCGCTACGGCTTCCGCGCTTGAACAGCACCGGGGTACTTGCGCCACCCCGAGGCCGCCGACGCGGAAACCTCCCGAGTTCCTCGCGGAACCCCTATTTGCCTTCGTTCCGTCACCGAGCACTACAAGCGGTATCGGAACCAACATTCAGAGAATCGGCGTTTCACCCCATTCTCATTAATCGCGGCAAATCATTTGGGGGTGAAACCTTCAACTCCACCGTGGTTCCCGACGTCGGGTGCTGAAACCGTATCTCAAGAGCATGAAGGCAGAGCCGCGGCCAGGCCGAGGCGATCTCCGACGGGGCGTAAAGGGGGTCTCCGACGATCGGACAGCCGATCCCCGCGAGATGAATACGCAACTGGTGGCGGCGTCCGGTCTCGGGTGAGACGCGAAGCACCGTCACGCGACGCCCCGGCAATCCCGCTTCCACGCCGTCGTCGAAGACCGCGGTGACGGCCCAGCGCGTCGAAGCCTCCGTCCCGGGCGCTCCCGGGGCGGCTTCCCTCCCGCGCGGCCCGTCGAGCCCCGAGAGCGGACGGTCGCGGGTCCCCCGATCCGAGGGTGGCATCCCCGCCACGCAGGCGAGGTACGTCTTCGACACCCGACGCGCGGCGAATGCACCGTTCATGGCGCGGTGCACCGCCGGGGTTCGCGCGAACAGCATGAGCCCCGACGTCCCGCGGTCGAGTCGGTGGACCGGAAGGACGTCCACGCCGAGATGGGCGGCCACCCGGGCGCGAAGGCAGAGGACGGGGTCTTCGCCGCGGGCGGGGACGCAGGCGATCCCCGACGGCTTGGCGACCGCGACCAGATCTCCATCGTCGTAGATGACTTCGATCGGCGCGGATTCCATGGGCGGATGGTAGCGCGTCGGAGGCGCCCCGACGCGTAGCATGAGGCCCGGAGTCCCCGATGCCGTCGATCCGCCCGATCCTTCACGCCCTCGTCATCGCGTCCCTCGCGTCCTCCCTCGCCGCCCAGGCGCTGATCCGGGTCGAAACGTCCCGTGCGGGCATGCACCGCATCGCCGGCGAAGCGCTCGAGCGTCTGATCCCGCTGGACGCGCTCCGCCCCGACCGGCTCACGCTGACCCGCGACGGGCGCAGCGTGCCGTTGTTCATTCCGGGGGGCGCCGACGGCCGCATCGACCGAGGCGACGAAATCCTCTTCTTCGCGGATCTCCCGTCGGACCCGGGGCGCAAGACCGCCACGTGGATGTTGGGCGAAGGGTCGAATGCGGCACGCTACGCGCCCGGGACCCTCGCCGACGACGTTCCGACGCAGGCCGAAGTCCGCATCCGAGCGCCGTTCGGGACGTTCAAGGCGTTCGAATCGTGGGCGACCGTCGACCCCGTCGCGGGACGCGTGGCGGAATTGCCGCGATGGGGCATCGCAGCGTTGACGCCCGCGTCGGGGAAGGAAGACGACGCCTCGTCGTCGGCTTCATGGTCGATCGCGCTCGATCCGCGGCCGATCCGTGCCGCGGTCGGCACGCTGTCGCTGCGCGTCGCGGGCGCCCTCGTCCCCGGCGTCGCACAAAAACTCTTCGTGCGCGTCAACGGTACCGCGATCGGCGACGTCGTGTGGAACGAACCCTTCGTCAAGGATCTCGAACTCGCGATTCCCGGGGAACTGCTCGCGCGACGCATCCTCGTCGACATCCGCAACACGTCGCCGGTTCCCGCGGTCGCCGACCGCGGCAACGATCTGCGCGCGAAGCGCGCCAACCGCGTCGTGATCGCCGCCGCGTCGATCACCTATTTGACTCAAATCACAGGCCCTTCGACCCGCGCCGAACAGACCGTCGTCGAGTTGCCGACTCCGACCGAGCCCGTACCGATGCGTCGCGTCTCGGTCACCGTGCGCCAACCCGAGGGCTACATCGCCTTCGACCCGGACGCCGGAAAAATCTTCCGCAAGGATGAAGTCGCGGTACGCGGCGATCGCCCCGCGCGCCTCGCGTTGATCGCCGCGGGGGGTGCGTACGACCCGGTCGAACTCGCCACCGTCCGACCGAATCCGGTCCGTCGCGGCGACGCGGGCGCCGATTGGATCGCGATCACGACCGACGCGCTGAAACCTCAAGTCGAAGCCCTCGCCGCCCATCGCCGTTCCCGCGGACACACCACCTTCGTCGTCGGCATCCGCACGCTGCACGACGCCTACAACCGCGGCGCCGTCGGACCGCAGTCGATCCGCGCCTTTCTGAAGGACGCCCACGCTTCGTGGAAGACCAAGCCCAAGACGGTACTTCTCGCGGGCGACGCCCAACTCGACGGCGACGTCACCGCGACGCGTGAAACGCTTCCCACGCTGCTCGTCCCCACCGCCTACAACGGTTGGAGCGCCGCCGACCCACTTCTCGGCGACATCGACGACGACGGCTTCCCCGACCTCGCGATCGGCCGGATTCCCGCGCGCGCGCCGGAAGACATGTCTCGGGTTCTCGACCGAATCCTCACGAGCGAGACGCGTCCCGAGACGGGCACGTGGAAGCGCGAGGCCGTCTTCGTCGGCATTCCCGCGGGCTTCGGCGCCGCGCAGGACGCGATGATCGAAAAGGTGGCGGGCGACACGCTCGTCGATGCGGTCCCGCCGTGGATCCACCTCGACGCGACCTACGCGTCTCCCGCGTCGCCGTGGGGTTGGCCGCTCGCCGATTTCAACGGTCGTTTCCTCCGTCGCTACGGCGCCGGGGCGCTGGTCGTCACCTACGCGGGACACGGCAGTGAACGCGCACTCGACACGCTGAAGTCGGGAAAAGATCGCTACCCGTTCATGACGTTCGACGACGTCGGGCGTTTCCGTCCGACGCGACGCACCGGGGCCGTCGTGCTCCTCGCCTGTTCCACGGGTCGCCATGACGACCCCGCGAACGACTGCCTCGCCGAGCGGTGGTACCTCGCGGAAGGCGGGCCGTTGGCGATGGTGGCCGCGAGCCGCGTCAGCCACCCGGTCCCGAACGCCCTCTTCGGCATGGCCCTGCCGCGTGCGCTGACCGAACCCGGACGTGGTGTGGGCGAGGCGTGGCTCGCGACGCTCTCCGGCGGTCGCGCCGCCATGAAATCGCCGGTCGCCCTGCTCGCCGCACCTTTCCTCAGCAAGTCGGTGACGCTCGACGGCCTCATGCGCGACCACGTCGCGCTTTACCACCTCTTTGGGGATCCTGCGGCCCGTCTTCCCCTACCGACCCCCGCGACGGGCCTCGAAGCCCCGGAGCGGGTCCGCGCGGGCGATCCCGTGTCGATCACCTTCGATCTCCCCGAAGGCGACGCTTGGACCGCGTCCGTGGCGATCGAACGCCTGCGCACCGACGCCGTCGCCCGTGCCCGCGAGGCGGCGATCGTCGACGGAGATCCGGCCTCTCGACCGAATGCGGCCACCTTGGCCATCCGTCACGCCGACGCGAATCGCGTGATTCTCGCGACCGGTTCGATCACGGTCGAACCGTCCTCCGGCGGGCGCCCCACGATCGTCCTCACGGTCCCGGCGGACGCACCGAAGGGACGCTGTCAGGTCTCGTTGTTCTTGGACTCGACCTTGGGAAGCCGCGTGGCCTTGCGACCGCTGTTGGTCGAGTAGCGCCACCGCTTCAAGAACTCGGACGCGAGGGCTCGGTAGTCCTTCGCTCCGTTGCTGTCGGACGCGTAGGCGAGCACCGACTTGCCGTGCGACGCCGCTTCGGAAAGCTTGACGTTCGGGCGGATGATCGACTGATACATCCGCTCGCCGAAGTGCATCCGCAGATCGACGAGCACTTCCTTCGTGAGGCTCGGTCGCATGTCGACCTTGCAGGGGACGATGCCGTCGAGCACGAGTTCGGGATTGAGATACTTGCGGACGAGGTCGATGACTTCCATCAACTTCGCCAGTCCCTGCAGCGCGAAAAACTCGGTCTGCATCGCGACCATCACGCGATTGGCGGCGGAAAGTGCGTTCAGCGACAACACGCCGAGAGACGGCGGACAATCGATCACGCACCAGGCGGGTGCCTTCGCCCCCGTCTCGGCGACGTAAGCCTTCAACGCCTCGGCGAGCCGCGTCTCCTTGCCTTCGACGGAACCGAGTTCGAGTTCCGCCGCCGAAAGGTCCAACGTCGCGGGCACGATCGAGAGCCGTTTCTCGCCGGTCGGTCGAATGACCGACGCGATGGAGGCCTCGGCGAGCAGGACCTCGTACACCGACGCCTGCCCCTCTTCGACCTCGATGCCCGCATGGGCCGTCAGGTTGGCTTGAGGATCGAGGTCGACGAGGAGCGTCTCCTGCCCCGACTCGGCCAACGCCGCCGCGAGGTTCATCGCGGTGGTGGTTTTGCCGACCCCGCCCTTCTGATTGATGATGGCGACCGTGATCATCCGGACCGATGCACTCCTCCACCTACCTTCCTCCCCCCGGCAGGGACGCGCAAGGTGCGCCCCGTGCAAAGTGTCCGACCTTGGGGTCCGTCCGCCGGGGGGCTAACGTCGCAAGTCCATGGAAAAGGCCATCGTTCTGCTCTCCGGAGGCCTCGATTCGACCGTAGCGACCTGGCTCGCACGGTCGTCGTTGACCCCCGCTCTCGCCCTGACCGTGGACTACGGCCAAAAGGCCGCACGGCGAGAATTGGCGGCGGCCTACAGCCTCTCCCGCGAACTCGACATCCCGCACCGCACCGTTTACATCCCCTACCTGCGGGAAGCGGCGGGCGGCGCCCTGATCGACCGAAACGCCCGCGTGCCGACGCCGTCGGCGGCCGACCTCGACGACGTCGCGGGGGCCGCGCGGGCGACCGCGAAAGCCGTCTGGGTCCCAAATCGCAATCTGGCCTTCATCACGATGGCGGCGACGTGGGCCGAGGCGAACGGGGTGAAGTACGTGATCGTCGGCTTCAACCGCGAGGAGAGCGCGACGTTCCCGGACAACTCGGCCGCTTTCGTCGACGCCGTGAATCGGACCCTTTCGTACTCCACCGCCAACGCCGTCGAAGTCGTGTCGCCCACGCTCGGCATGGACAAGCGGGAGATGATGGAAGCCGCGAAGAGGGCCGACATGCCGATTGAGTTATGTTGGTCCTGTTACCTCGGCGACGACGCGCCCTGCGGGACCTGCGAATCCTGTCGCCGTTTCGACCGCGCCGTCGAAGCCGCCGCCGCCGGGGATTGGTTGGATCAACGCCGCACGAAGAGGAACCAACGTCCATGAAGCACGTCACGACCGCACTCCTGTCCCTCGTGTTCCTGCTCGCGGCCTGCGCCGCTCCGGGCCGGGTCGTCTCCGAAGAGACCTTCCTCGACAAGGATTTGAGTTCGCTCGAACTCGTCGACGTCGCGCTCGCCGCGCCGGAGTTCGCCGGTCCGTCGGGTGGACTTCTCGCGCCCGCGATGCGTGTCGCCGGTCGTCGCTACCTGATCGACGTCAAGGACTTCGCCGTGATGGCGGACGCCGCGACGGACACCGCCCTCGCCGGCGGCACCATCGACGGACCCGCCGCCGCCAAGGCCGCGGGCGCCGACGCGCTGATCGCCATCCGCGTCACCGACTGGGACACCTCCGAACTGCTTCCGCGCGGATTCGCGTTCGCTTCGGGGACCGTCACCGCATGGGCGTCGCGCGACGGGCGCCGCGTCTTCGAACACGCATTCGACAACGTGCGCATGACGACGCCCGGTCAAGTCACGGGCGCAACCTACGCCGACACCGAAATCGCTCTCGTCGGCGATCTCGCCCGCCGCGTGCTCGCGAGCTTCCCGCGCAAGAAGCCGCGCTGATTCGCACTCCGTTCGCCGAAACGAAGAAGCCCCGCGGAATCCGCGGGGCTTCTCGCTTTCCAAGAGGCTTCGCTCACTGCTTCTTGAGCGCGGCCTCCGCGGCGCGCTTGCCTCCGAGGGAAACGCGACGGTTCGGCTGCTGCGCGAGAACTCGGTCGAAGTACGGGATCGCCTCTTCGTGCTTGCCGAGTTTGTTGAGGCAGAGGCCCATGTTCTCGCAGGCGTCGACGTAGTTCGGATCGGCGGCGACCGCGCGCTTGTAGCACTCGAAGCCCTTCGCCATGTCTCCGAGGTTGTAGTCGTGGATGACGCCGAGGTCGTTCAGCACGAGCGCCTTGTCCGTCGCCGTCGCGAGCGGATCACGCATGCACAGTTCCTCGGCCTTTTCGTAGGCGGCGAGCGCCTTCTTGTTGCGCGCCAACTTTTCTTCCGCCTTCGAACGCGGCGTGGAGTCGGCCCAGTCGCGCCAATAGAGGCCGAGATTGGACCACGACCGGAAGTCGTTCTTCATCATCTCGGCGCATTCCTTCTCCATGAGTTCGATGGCTTCGGCGAACTGACGATTTTGCGCCATCTGGAACACGAAGAAGTTGACCTGAGCGATCGGTTGATCGGCGGGCGTATCCCACGTCTTGCGAAGTTCGTGCGCCTTCTTGAACCAACCGACGGCCGCCTTCACGTCGCCGCGACGCCCACAGGCTTTACCGAGATCGAGAGCGGTCGCGGCATTCGACTTGCCCGAAAGGTCGAAGGCCTTGGTGAGAATCACGATGGCTTCGTCGTCCCGTCCTTCGAGCGTCTTCACGTACGCGATCCAGTTGAGCGGGATCTCGTTCTTCGGATCGCGATCCGCCCACTTCTGATAGGCCTCGACGGTTTCCGCGAACTTCTTCTGCGGACCGTTCACCTCGAGGATGAGCGAGGCGAGCGCCTTCGCGTCCTCGACCGGGAGATTCTTCGCGGTGAAACCCTTCGTGGCGAATTCGGCGGCGCGGCTCATGTTCGCCGCGGCCTTCTCGGCCTGCGCGGCCCACAGGAGCGGCTGGGCGTCGTCGGGACGAAGCTTCGCGCACTCCTCGAACGCCTTCGACGCTTCCGAAAACTTGCTCAGGAACCACAGCGCGTTGCCCTTGCGCTGATAGGCGGCGTCCTTCGGCTCGTACCCTTCCTTCGCCGATCGGTCGAACGCGTCCACCGCCTGCGTAAAGAAGTTCTCGACGCGCCCCATCGAGGAACGTCCGTCGTTCATCGCCTGCTCGCCCGCGGCGAGGAAGCACTCGCCGAGCACTTGCCACCCTTCCGCGTATTTCGCGTCGAGTTTCGTGGCCCCGTCGGCGAGGCCCGAGCCGCGGACGAAATCGCCGAGACCCGCGGCGACCTTGGCCCAAAGAACGAGGGCCTTCGGGTCCTTGTTCGCGGCGGCCTTGACGGCGGCCAACGCGTTGTCGGCTTCTTCGTACTTGCCGGCTTCGTACGCCTTGGTCGCGATTTCCATCGCTTCGGGGAGCGTCTTGGGTTCGTTTTGGGCGACCGACGTCGCCGACGCGCAGAACAACACGAGGGTAAACAGCATCGCCTTCACGGGCATCTCCGTCGGGGCGTCCGACCGCGAGTCGGAAATCGAGGTTCCCGGCTCGGGCATGGAGCCCTCAGCGGGCTCATGGTATCACCCCCGGAACGCCTTATTCATCGTACGGATGGGGCCTTCGGAGCCTCCCATGACATCGGAATCACCGGCGGATCAACGCGACGTCCGCCTAGCCAAACTCGCCAAGCTGCGGGAAGTCGGCATCAACCCGTACCCGGGACGTTTCCCGAAGACCCACACACTCGCGGAGGCGAAGGGGCTTCCGGAGGGGACGAAGGTGCGCATCGCGGGCCGCATGATGACGGTTCGCGTCATGGGCAAACTGTCGTTCGCCACGCTCGGCGATCAACACGGGCGCATGCAGATCTCCGTCTCGCAGGAGGACGTCGGCGAAACGTTCTACAAGGACGTGTGGAAGAAACTCGTCGACCTCGGCGACTTCATCGGCGTCGAAGGCGAACTGTGGATCACGAAGACGGGTGAGCCCACCATCAAGGCGGCGACCGTGACGTTCCTCGGCAAGACGCTCCGTCCCCTGCCCGAGAAATGGCACGGCTTGACCGACCGAGAAGGTTGCTGGCGTCAGCGCTATCTCGATCTCGCGATGAATCCGGAAACGGTCGATCGCTTCCGGTTCAGGACCAAGTTCATTTCGGCGCTGCGCCGCGTCCTCGACGGCGACGGCTTCATGGAAATCGATACGCCGATCCTCTCGACGAAGGCGTCCGGCGCCGCGGCGCGTCCGTTCAAGTCGTGGCACAACAGCCTCGCCATGGACGTCTTCCTGCGCATCGCACCCGAAACGTATCTGAAGCGGGCCGTCGTCGGAGGTTTGGAAAAAGTCTACGAGATCGCGCGTTGCTTCCGCAACGAAGGCATGGATCCGTCCCATCTTCAGGACTTCTCCATGCTCGAGTGGTACGCGGCCTATTGGGACTGGACCGACAACATGGCGTTCACGGAACGCCTCATCCGCTCGGCGGTACTCGAAACGACGGGTTCGACGGAAGTGGTCCTCGCCGACGGCACGAAGGTCGACTTCGGCGGTACTTGGCCCCGCGTGTCGTTCCGTGAACTCATCAAGAAGGACGCGGATATCGACATCGAAGCGTTCCCCGACGCGACGTCGCTCCGAGCCGCGATCCGCGCACGCGGTCTCGACGTCGAAGACATGGACGTCCTCGGGCGCGGCAACTTGATCGACGCGCTCTACAAGAAAGTGTCGCGTCCGAAGCTCGTCGGCCCCCTCTTCCTCTGCGAGCATCCGATCGACCTCTCCCCGCTCGCGCGCCGCAACGACGCGCAACCGCACCTCACCGACCGCTTCCAAGTCGTCGTGAAGGGATGGGAAATCGTCAACGCCTATTCCGAACTCGTCGACCCGCTCGATCAACGCCGCCGCTTCGAGGAACAGGCGGCGTTGAAGGCGGGCGGCGACGAAGACGCGATGGACATGGACGAGGATTATCTCCTCGCCATGGAACACGGCATGCCTCCGATTTCGGGATTCGGCATGGGCATCGATCGCATCGTCGCCCTCCTCACGGGCGCGGACAATCTCCGCGACGTCGTGCTCTTCCCGCTGCTGCGACCGAATTGAGTCGAAACCTGGCCGGAAAAGCGAAACGGGGTGGTCTTCCGACCACCCCGTCGTCGTTGCGCGACACCCTCAGCGAATGAGGCGCGTCAAGCGCTCGACGGTCTCTCCCGTACCGTCCGTGCGGTCCGGTCCGTTCATGCGTTCGCGCATCGCCTTCATGCGGCGACGGTTGACGACGAGGTCCGCGACTTCGGATTCGAGCGCCGCGTCGTCGCGCGCCACGACCGCCGTGCCGTTGGCGAGCAGCCTGTCGGCGATGCGTTCTTCGACGCCCGGCGACGGACGCAACAGCAACATCGGCAGAAGCGACGCCTGCGCCTCCGCCACTGTGTGGGGCGTCGCGCGGGTGATCAGGATATCGGAGACGGCCATGAGTTCGTGGATGTTGTCAACGAAGGCGAACGCCTTCATGAACATCGTCTCCGGCACGGTGAGAGCTTCGAGCGATTCGCGAAGCTTGTCGTTGCGTCCGGCCACGACGAGGAGATTCATCGACGCTCCCCCGGCGAGGAGGCGAGCGACGACCGCGGTGATGCGTTCGATCGATCCGACACCGCCGGGGCGGACGAGCACCGTCGGCCACTCGCGGCGCAAGCCGAGCGAACGGCGCACCTCTTCGCGGTTGATCGGCGTTGCGAACGCGGGGTTGACCGGGATACCGGTGACGTGGATCGCGTCCTTGGCGACCCCGCGCGCGACGAGACGACGCTCGACGTCGGCGGACGGAACCAACCAGTGTTTCACCACGGGCGAGCACCAAAGTTCGTGGAGATCGAAGTCGCTCACGACCGCGATCACCTTCGGGATGGCGACGCCCGCCTTTTCCTGCGCTTCGAGCCAACGGAAGGCCAACCAGTGCGTGGCCACCACCCACTCGGGCTTGCGATCGAGGAGCGCGTGCTGCAGCCGTTCCGAGAACGCCACCCGCAGGAATTCGTCGAGATCGGCGGGCAAAACATCACCCTGGGACGGATCGGCGGTTTCGAACGGCGCACCGAACATGGCCGGACGGCGCGCGAGATCGTCGAGCACGCCGCGCACGTAGGCGGGACGGAACTCGTCGGCGAGCAGTTCGAGGAGATCGAGCTCGCGGAGATTCATGTTGCGATCGAGCGACTTCAGCGATTCGATGACCGCGTGCGACACGCGTGAATGCCCGCTGCCGGTGCTCGCACCGAGGATGACGACGTGCTTCGGCGGCCGCAGGAACGGCATGAGGTCGCGGAGCGACACGCCCGGTTCGATGCCGCGACGACGGTCCCCGCCGCGCGGGAGATCGAGCACGTCGATACCGCTCGTCGACGCGCCGAGTTCTTCCACGTCGCGTCCGCCGCGTTCCCGATCGCGATCCCGGTCCCGGTCCCGGTCGCGGCCACGACGATCGCGACGGTCACGTCCGCCACGATCGCGGTCGCGCCCGGAGGGCTGCGAAGGTGAACGATCACCTTCGACTTCTTCCACCATGTGCCATTCGCGGTCACCCGCGTCGGCGTCGCCGTCGCCCGTACGTTCGTCGTCCTCGGGCGGAAGGAGTTCTTCCGGCGTGGGCTCGTGCCGCCCGGCGCGCTTCACGTCGCGGAACGCCTCGGCGTCCGTCGGGATTTCGGAGGTTTCATCGCCGTTTTCCCGGCGTTCTTGCCGACGATCGTCCGGGCGCGTCTCCGCGCGAGGCTCTTGACGACGCGGGTCGGGACGCGCATCGGGGCGACGATCGTCCGGACGACGATCGTCTCCGCGGCGACCGTCACCACGTCCATCGCCGCGGCGGTCATCACGACGCCCGTCACCCCGACGATCGTCACGTCGCCCGTCGTTGCGTCGATCGCCGCGACGGTCGTCACGACGTCCGTCCCCACGGCGATCATCGCGTCGTCCATCTCCGCGACGGTCGTCGCGGCGACCTTCCGGTCGGCGCTCGCCGCCGTCGCCACCCTCGGGGCGGACGTCCGCCACGGGCGCGGTCGGGAGGATCGGCTCGGAGGGCGGCGCTTCGCGCATCGACACCATCTCGTCGATTTCGGAGAGGTCGTCGTGCTGCTCACCACCGTGCCCGCCGACCTCGACGACGTCGTCGTCGTGCGATTCGAAGGTGTCGTCGTTCCGTGTTTCCCGCGACTCCGGGTCGCCCCCTTCCCGGGGGGACTCGTTCACGTCGCGATCGTCGTCGCGCTCATCGGTCATGGAATGTCCTCGTTGTCGGAATGCGGGGGACCGCGGTACGGATCACCTTTCGATCCGTCGGCGGGGTCGCCCGTCCCGATAGGGGCGCGATCGCAAGGACCGGGCCCGGGGCACGTTGTAACACGAACGGCCCCTTCGGCGGAGGCGACACGACACGCGTCCCGGGGCTATGATGCTCGGACGATGATGTGGCGGAAGTCCCTCAGCCTCTGCGTGTTGGCCGTCGCGCTCCCCCTCGCGGCGCAGGAGACCCGACCGGACTCCCGCCCCTCGGAAGGGCCGGGCCGCGGCTGGGTACTCGAACGGGTCGAACGCCTCGATGCGGACGACTACGACTCGCGAGAATCCGCGATGCGCGAGTTGCTCGGTGCCGGAACCTCGATCGAAGGGGTCCTCAAGGAAGCGACGGGACAAGGGTCCCCCGAGCGTCAGGCCCGCGTCGCGGAAATCCTGTCGCGTCTGCGCCGGCGCACCGAAAGCCGCGCGTTCGCACCACGCGCCACGGAAATCAATCTCAAACTGACCGAGCGCCCGCTGTCGGAGGCTTATCGCCGTTGGTCGGAAGCGTCCCGGGCGAAGCTTTTCACCGAATCCGTCCGTGTCGACCCGTCGAAATCGGTGACGTTCGACATCGAACGCGAACCGATGCTCAAAGTCCTCGACGCGATCGCCGAATCGTCGGGGTCCATGTTCCAGTGGGACACGCGCCGCAAGGGCTATCAGTTGATGCCGATTTCGGCACGCCAGGGTCCCGTCGCCTATGCGGGACCCGTGCGGGTCGCCTTGTCGAGTTTTCAGATCACCCGATCGACGTCGTTCACGCTTCCGGCGACGACGTCGGTGTCGTTGAACGGCAACATCGACGTCGAACCGAGTCTCCCGCTCTTCGGTCTCGTCACCCCGTTCAAAGTGACGGAAGCGATCGACGACAAGGGCCGCTCGATCGGTCCACCCGATCTGCGTCAAAACGAATACATGCAACGGACCCCGGACGGCCAACGTTCCTGGTGGAACGTGCAGTTGGCGGCGCCCGAATCCGACGCGAAGTCGTTGAAGCGTCTCAAGGTCGCCTGCCGCCTGCTCGTGGCGGAGGAATCGGCGGTCGTCGAAATCGCGGAACCGAAATCCGATCCCGCGGTCTCCTTCGGCGACGCGGCCCTCCGGGTCGTCGTCGAATCGATGGAGACCAAGGGAGAAACGACGAGCGTCGTCCTCAAAGTCGAGGCCCCGGCGCCGGAAGGCCCGATCCCGGCCGCCTCCCGCAATCAGGGCACCGATATCCGGGTCGAAGCGTACGCCGCCGACGGCCAACTCCTCGATCTTTCGGGATGGGGCACTTCCGGGACGGCGCAATCGGTGCGTTGGAGCGCGACGATCAAGGGAACCGCCCCCGCTCTCCTCAAGGTCTCGGTCCCGACGCGCGTCGCGGAAGTGGTGTTCGAGCCGGTTTTCGAGGATCTTCCCCTACCGTGACTTCCTCGTTCTCCGTCGTCCTACGCGTCCGCGATCCGTCCGAAGGTCTGAAATTCTTCCGCGACGTGCTCGGCTATCCGGGCGAATCGGAGAGCCTCCTCGCCGCGTCGGTGGAACTGCCCGGGTGCCGCCTCGCGCTCGTGCGCGACGACGACTTGGACGCCCTTCACGGAGCCGGTGCACGGCGCAACCGCGTCGGCGTCGGCGTCGAATTCAAGATCGTGGTCGACGATCCCCGCGAAGTGGCCGAGCGCATTCGGAGTCGCGGAGGGTTCCTCGTCGAAGCGACGGAGGGGCGGACCGTCGCGCGCGACATGGACGGCTACGTGTGGACGTTCACGGCCGCCCCGCGCACGGTCTGAATCAGACCGGCAACACGCGCGACGGGTCGATCAGGCGCTGAAGGCCGACGACGCCCGTCATCGCCCGGGTATCCGCGAGCAGAAGCGCGAGCATCGTCGACGATGCGGGTTTGCCCGCGAGCGCTTCCAACGTGGCGGCGCGTTCGGAACGCAGGAGGTCCGCGCACGCCGCGGGTGACGTCGGAACGCCCGCACCGCGACCGGCCTTGCGGCGGGTCCCGCCGAACGCCTCGCGACGACGGGACTCGTCGGCGATCACGGAGCCGACCCAATCGCGGGCCGACGAAATCCCGTCGTCCGGACGCCAATCGAATTCCTCGGCATCGAGGTTGCGGATGAAGGCGGCGAGGGCCGCGCGCGCCGATTCGGCTTCGCGGACGACGAGTTCGTTGCAGGACGCTTCGTTCATGTTGAGGGTGCGTGCGACGTCGTCACGGGTGAGCCGGGATGCCACGTCGCAATTCGCAACACTCTTTTCGGACGCTCGTGCGCGTCGGTAAAGACGCCGACGAATGTCGTGATGTTCAGTCCGACGCCGCGATCACGCGCGACGGATCCGCACCCCGGCGACGGCACGCGTCGAGCAGCGTTCCGAGCACACCGCGAGCGAGGCGCGTCGTCCGCGCGTGCACGCCGGCGGGGGTGAGGGTCTTCCCTTCCGCATGCAGCGAAAGGATCGAGAAAACCCCGGCGGTCGCGAAGCCGGCCGGAGCGGCACAAATCCCGCGCTCGAACAGGGCCGACGTCCAAAGACCGTCGTCCGCGGGACCCGCGACGAGGATCGGCGTTTCGCACGGGCCGACCACCCCGCGGGTTCTCAACGCCAAAACGTCTTCGAAACGCAGACTTCCGACGGGTGCCGCAGGAATGAAAACATCGCAGGGGGTGGACGACGCCTGGTAAGGAGCCACCGTCGTCACGTTTCCCCGAACGTCGGGAGACAAGCCGTCGATCAACCCGTCGATCCGTCGAAGATCGCGATCGGACACGCACACCTTCCGGTTCTCGGCCACCAAGCGGCGGGCCAACGGAAGTCCGACGGCGCCGAGACCCGTCAAAAGAACGGTGGACTCGGAAGGCACCAATCCCAACGTCGCGTCCATCGCCCGCAACGCTTCGTGAGCCGCGAGGACGGCCGCCGACACCGCGAGTCCGTCCCCGCCGAGGACGCGCGGTGCCGCCTGCAGGAGCGCCACACCGAGCGTGGCGTCGATCCCCGATTCCGGAACGACGGTGAACCCGGCGAGCGCGAGTTCTTCCCCGAGGGAGCGCGCCCAGGCGTCGCGGAGCGGCCCGACCGGACCCGGTCCGTGCACCACCGCATGGCAGCCTGCGGGAGCCGCCCCGGCGAGCCGCAGTCCGGCACTCGCATGACGCGCGAGCATGAAGGCCCCCGCGAGCAGGTCGGATTCGGAGACGGCGAAGTCGACGCGGCGCAAGGTGCCGCGCGACGCGCCGTCGGCCCGCCGATGGCGGACCATGAGGAGTTGGAGGCCCGTCGAGGGGTCGACGACCCAGTCCGCCG
>CAIWVZ010000364.1 GCA_903916245.1 uncultured Planctomycetota bacterium
ACCGCCGATCTCCTGCTCGACGTGGTCGAGCGGCAGGCGAAGCAGGGCGTCGACTACATGACGATCCATGCCGGGATCCTCATGGCCCATCTGCCTCTCGTCGAAGGCCGCATCACGGGCATCGTTTCGCGCGGCGGTGCGATCCTGGCGAAGTGGATGACGTCCCACCACGCCGAAAACCCGTTCTACACCCACTACGATCGCCTTCTCGACATTTGCCGCCGCTACGACGTGACGCTGTCGCTCGGCGATTCTCTGCGGCCCGGGTGTCTCCACGACGCCTCCGACCGTGCGCAGTTCGCCGAACTCGACACGCTCGGCGAACTCACGCGGCGCGCCTGGGAAGCGGACGTGCAAGTGATGGTCGAGGGCCCGGGCCACGTCCCGCTCGACCAGATCCGCATGAACGTCGAGCGTCAGATCAAGGTCTGCAACGAAGCGCCTTTCTACGTTCTCGGCCCGCTCGTGACCGACATCTCCCCGGGCTACGACCACATTTCGTCGGCCATCGGCGCCGCGGTCGCGGGTTGGTCCGGCGCCGCGATGCTCTGCTACGTAACCCCGAAGGAGCACCTCGGGCTGCCGGACGCCGAAGACGTCCGCCAAGGCATCGTCGCCTACAAGATCGCCGCACACGCGGCCGACGTGGCACGCCACCGTCCGGGTGCCCGCGATCGCGACGACGCGCTGTCGCGCGCCCGCTACACCTTCGACTGGAAGACGCAATTCGCGCTGTCGCTCGATCCCGAGCGCGCTCGCGAGATGCACGACGCGACGCTTCCGGAAGAGTACTTCAAGTCGGCCGAATTCTGCTCGATGTGCGGCCCGAAGTTCTGCTCCATGAAGATCTCTCAAGCCGTCGAAGCCTGGAACGACGGACGACGCAACGAAGCGAGGGAGCAGATCGCCGCGATGAACGTCTGATCCACCGAGACACCACGTGACCCACTCAGAACCGGCCTCCCCGACCGCTCCCGCCCGCAAAGGCGGCCTCATCGACGCCGGACCGGGCACCCTGTCTCCGGTATTCGCGTTCTTGATCGCTTTCTTGGCGATCGACGTCGCGATCATCGTCGTCCCTTGGTTCCTCGAACGCGCGGAAGGCGGGCCGTGGGCGTCGCCCGACCGCGTCGGGTTCCTCGCGAAGACCATGGCGACGTCGCTCGCGTTCGGCCTCGTCGGCGCCCTCGGAGCGGAATCCCGCGGTCGCACTCCGTGGTGGTTCCTCGCCGGGCACGCCGGATGGTGCGTGGCCGTCGGCCTTGCGGTCTCGGGCACGGATGTTCGCCATCCGACGGAATCGATGTTGGCCGCCATCGCGACCGGGTTCGCGGGCACCATGGCCGCCTTGTGGGCCTCCGGTTCGCCGAGTGCGACTCCATGGATCCCCGGCCCCGCGACCCGTGCGGTCGGCCGCGTCACCCACGCGATCGGCAACCTCTGGTTCGGCATCGGGCTTTTGGTCGCCCTGACGGCGATCTCGGCCTACGGCACGTTCTACGAAGAGAGTTACGGAACCAAGGCCGTCCAACACGCCGTCTATCGCTCCTGGTGGTTCGGGGGGCTCTTCTTCGTCACCGGACTTTCGATGTTGGCGGCGACCTTCCGCAAGTGGCCGTTCCGCCTCGAACAGGTTGGTTGGCTGACGGTCCACGCAGGCCTCGCGACGCTGACCGTCGGATCGATGATGTCGCTCCTTCTCGGCATGGAAGGCGCGGTGACCATCAACGAAGGCTCGACCGCGCGGACCATCGGGCTCGCGACGCGTTCCCAGATCGTCGTCGAAGAACGCCGGCTGGATCCCGACGGGAAGATCCTGAGCAACCGACTCCTGACGGCCTCGCCGACGTTCGACCTCGACCCCGCCGAAAAGGAACCGACCGAACGATTCACGATTCGCCCGGAGGGCGAGACACCTTTCGACATCGTGTTCGATCGCTACTACGGCACCGGCCGCTACCGCCAACAATGGACGGACCGTGGAGAGCGGCGACGGATCGGTGTCGAATCCGAGGTGACGTTCGTCAACGCGGGCCGCACCGAACTTCTCCGCCTCGACGACACCGACATCCCCTCGACGCAGTTCGGGATGGGCAACTTCAAGTTCGAAGCCTATCTCCTCCCCGCTCCACCCGAGATGTTCGAAGCGTTGCACCGAAATACGCCCTCGGAATGGCCGGCGAAGGTGGACGTCTGCGACGCGCACGGCGCCGTGCTCGTGACGCTCGACGTTCCCGAACCCAAGTCGGGGCGCGCCGAAGGCGAGCCGTCACCCCTCGCGATCACGGCGACGATTCCCGGTACCGACGTCGAGGTGGCACTCACCGCGTGGGCCGACAACCTCGCGCCCGAAGGCGAAGACAAGACGTTCCGTGACACGTCCCCCGGCAACCCTTCGAATCCCGCCGTCGCCGTGCGTCTCAAGTCGTCGAAGGGCGAAGACCGACTCAACGCTCTCGCCTTCTTCGAAGACGAATTCTCGGATCGCAAGAACCCCTACAAGTTGCGTCTGCGCGCGAAGCCGCGCATCGACGTTCCCGGCGGCACTCTCTTGTTCGTCGACGTCGATGGGACGATGAAGTGGGTGTACGCGAAGGCCGACGGCGAGCGTCTGCACGGTGGCGTCGTGCCCGGCGAGAAGCTCGCGCTGCCCATGCCCGCGATCACGATCACGCCGACGGCGGTCTTCCGAAAGTTGGCGATCGAAGAAGCGTTCGATTTCGTCGGCTACAAGGCGGACATGCAGGCGACGCACTTCCGCGTCGAACGCGACGGCAAGGAAGTGGCGCCCTCGCGTTGGCTCGCTTTGGAAAATCAGGAACTGAACACGCGCGGTTTCGCCCTCGGACAACGCGTTTATCGCGTGTCGTGGACCCCGAAGCCCGCGGATTTGGGATTCTCCCTGACGCTCACGGATTTCCACCGCGACTTCTATCCGGGCTCCGCGCAAGCACGCACATACGAATCCTATTGCGTCTTGAAACACCCCCTCAAGTTCCCGAACGGGGCGGACATCAAGATCGACATGAACCATCCGCTCCGCCTCGACGGATGGCGCCTCTACCAGGCGCGTTACGCCGGTGAAGGCACCACGACGATCCTTCAGGTCAACCGAGACCCCGGGTTGGCGCTGATCTATCCGGCGACCGCCATCGTCTTCCTCGGAATGATCGTCGTCTTCTTCATGAAGAAGCCCCTCACCCGCCTCCGCAAGGATCTCGAAGCGCGCGGCGTTCCGACGTCCGCCCACGTGTGGCGCGCCCTCGGAGCGGTCGTCGAAGTGGGAGCGGGCCCGGTACTCTTCGGTATCGCCGTCGCCGTGGGGCTCAATCCGCAAGGAACTTGGGGATTCGTCACGGGTTTCCTTCTCGTCGTGATCGCCCCGATTCTCAGCGTGGTCCGTTGGAACCGACGTTGGCCCACGCCCGAAACCGCACAAAGGACATCCGCATGATCCGCCGCATCGTCGTCGCGTTGTTGGCTTGCGTTCTGTCCGTCGACGTCTCGGGACAGATCCCCCAAGCCTCTTTCGATCTCTCGGAACTTCGACGGCTGCCCGTCCTCGACGGCAACCGCTACAAGCCGTTCGACGCGTACGCCCGCGACTGGGTGACGGCGATCACCGGGGAGCTGACGCCGAAGCGTCCGGTGCCCGGCTCCGCCCCCGCGAAGATCGACCCGCTTCTCTACTACCTCGACTGGATGTGGAACCCGAACGCGGCGCGCGCGGAATCCTGCATTTTGGTCGACACGCCGGGAGCCCGAACCATGATGGGTTTGGCTCCCGACAAGATCGAAAGTCAACGCGTCTCGTACGACTTCCTCACCGGCAACGCCGAGTACAACCGATTGAACGCCGAGTTGCGACGTCGGCCCGGCGCGTCGCTCAACAAGGACGAGACGGAACTCCGCCAAGTCACGGATCGCAAGAATCGACTCGGCGAAATCGCGGGCCTCAACCCGGGCTGGGAAAACGTTCCCGACGAATTCCGCGGCGGACCGACGTTCGTGCCTCCCAAGGCGCAGCCGGTCGTCGGAGAGGAATACCACTGGGGCACCATCGCCAATCTCCCGAACTTCGGCTACCCCGCCGAGAAAACCGACGCCGTGCTCGCGGCGTGGAAACGCCTCGGAACCGCATGGAAAGCGGTCGACGCCGGCGCCTTCACGAGCGCCGCGAAGGATCTTCGGATCGCCGTCGACACCCTCGGAGCCCGCGGCTACAAACAGGAGTTGATCGACCGCGAGGTGCGTTTCCTCGCCGCGAATCCGTTCTCGCACGCCTCGTGGCTCTACACGCTTTCGATCATCCTCGGGATCGTCGCGATCGCGTGGCGCAACCGCGTCTTCCACGTCGCGGCCGTGCTCCCGTCCATCGTCGGACTCGGCTACCACGCGTGGGGATTGGCCGAGCGCACCGCCATTTCCGAACGGGCGATGATCGGCAACATCTACGAGTCGCTGATCTTCGTGTCGGCCGTCACGGTTTTCATCGCGGTCGTCTGCGAAGCTTGGTGGAAATCGCGTTGGTTCCTCGTCGTCGGGGCCCTGCTCGGCATGGTCGCCCTGAAGGTGGCCCTCGAGCACCCGACCTTCATGCCGCCCGGCATTTCCACGTTGCAGCCGGTGCTCATCAACAACTTCTGGATCCACATCCACGTTCCCGTCATCGTGGCTTCGTACGCGCCACTCGCCCTCGCCGCCGTCCTCGCGAACGTGTGGTTGGTGATGCGCACCTTCCGCCCCGAGTCGTGCCCGCAATTGCGTGAAGTCGCTCGCATCCAAAGTTGGATCGTCGCTCCCGGCGTCATCCTCCTCTTCGCCGGATTGATTCTCGGCGGTATCTGGGCGGATCAGTCGTGGGGACGCTTCTGGGGATGGGACCCGAAGGAAACGTGGGGCCTCATCACGATGCTCGTCTTCGTCATCGTCATCCACGGTCGTTGGGTGGGATGGCTGCGCGATTTCGGAGTGTCGATCGGAAACGTGCTCGGAGGCGCTTCGCTCCTCTTCACCTACTACGGCGTCAACTTCTTCCTCTCGGGGCTGCACTCCTACGCCGGAGCCGGCGACTCGGCGGCGGGCGTTTCGATTTGGCAGAAAGTTCCGGGCTGGATGTGGGCGTACGTCGTCATCCAGATCGTCATCGTCGCCGCGGCGACGATCCGGTCGAAGGCGGCCGACGGCGGCGTCGCCTCCGACGGACTCGGTCGCGCATGATGTACATCAGTCGAAGGATCCGTTTCTCGGCCAGTCACCGGCTTCACAATCCGGCGCTCTCCGACGAAGAGAATCGGCACATCTTCGGCGCCTGCAACAACCCGCACGGACACGGCCACGACTACGACGTCGAAGTCGTCGTCGCGGGCGAGCCGGATCCGAAGACCGGGATGTTCCTCAATCTTCGAGACCTGAAGCACGTTCTCGAGCGCTACGTCACGGGGCCGGCCGATCGCCGGAGCCTCGATCACGAAGTCCCCTTCATGCAGGGCAAGATCTCGACCACCGAAAACCTTGCGATGGCGATTTGGAACGAAGTGGCGCCGCGCTTGCCCGCCGGAACCCTCCATCTCGTGCGGGTTCGCGAATCCGACAACAACGTCGTGGAGTACACCGGACCATGAGCGACAACGATCCCACCAGCGCCCTCTCCGAACTCGTCCGCCAACAGTTGATGCTCCTCGGCGAAGACCCCGAGCGCGAAGGCCTCAAGAAGACGCCGGACCGCGTGGCGAAGTCCCTTCAGTTTCTGACCTCCGGATACCGCGCGGACATCACGAAGATCGTGAATCAAGCCGTCTTCCGCGAAGGCGGCGACGAAATGGTGGTGGTCCGGGACATCGAGCTCTACAGCATGTGCGAGCACCATATGCTGCCGTTCTTCGGCAAAGCCCATGTCGCCTACGTACCGGATGGACGCGTGATCGGGCTTTCGAAGATTCCGCGCCTCGTCGACGCGTTCGCGCGTCGCCTGCAGGTGCAGGAACGCCTTACGCATCAAATCGCGCAGGCGCTCGAATGCGCGCTCAAGCCGAAGGGCGTCGGCGTCATCGTCGAAGCGCGGCACCTCTGCATGATGATGCGCGGCGTGGAAAAGCAGAATTCCTCGGCGTCGTCCTCGGCCATGCTCGGGCTCTTCCGGACGGACTCGAAAACCCGAACGGAGTTCCTCAGCCTCGTCCACGGGCGCGCGTCGGGCTGATCATGGCGCCGGCGAAGCGTTCGAAGGCGGAAGAGACGGCGCGTCGGACGGAAGTCCTCCACCGTCTCTCGGCGACCTACCCGAACGCACATTGCGCACTCGAGCACAGGAATCCGTTCGAACTCCTCGTGGCTACGGTTCTTTCGGCGCAGTGCACCGACGCACGGGTCAACATCGTGACCCGCGAGCTCTTCAAGGAAGCACCGACCGCCGCCGCGTTGGACGCTCTTCCGGAAGACCGCGTGCGGACGCTCATCCGTTCGATCAATTTCTTCAACAACAAGACGAAATCGCTCAAGGGACTCGCCCGCATCTTGGTGGAGCGTTGGGGCGGCGACGTTCCGCGGGACATGGACGCGCTGCTCGCGTTGCCGGGAGTCGCCCGAAAGACCGCGAACGTCGTGCTCGGCAACGCCTTCGACATCGCGTCGGGGATCGTCGTCGACACCCACGTGGGACGGCTCTCCCGTCGGCTCGGTTTCACGAAATCCGAAGACCCGGCGAAAGTCGAGGCCGATCTCGTGGCATGGGTTCCGAAGCATCGTTGGGTGTCGTTGTCCCACGAACTCATCGACCACGGACGCGCCGTGTGTGCGGCGCTGCGTCCGAAGTGCGCGGAGTGCACCTTCGCCGACGTGTGCCCGGGAGCGGCGTCGGCCGCCGCCCCGCGCAAAAAGCCCACGACGAAGATGAAAGCCCGCTCAGGTCTCCGCAAGAAGCGGTGAGGGATCGGCCGGGTGGCCGGCCAACGCCGCGACCAACAGGTCGCGCGCCGCGTGGAGACGCCGGGTGTCGATCGCCTCGAAGCGCACCGTGAGATTGGGCGTGGTGTTGCTGGCGCGCACGAGGAACCATCCACCGTCCACGCGCACGCGAGCCCCGTCGATATCGACCACGTCGTGATCGCGGCGGAAGCGTTCGACGAGGGCGTCCACCACGGTGAACTTCACGTCGTCCGCGCAAGGAACTTTGATCTCCGCGGTCGCCACGGTGCGGGGGATCTCCGCGAAAAGCGACGAACAGGCGCCGCCCGTCGCCTCGAGAATCCGCAACAGGGTCAGCGCGCAGTAGAGCGAATCATCGATCGGAAGGTAGCCGCGGTTGAAGATGATGTGACCGGAGAGCTCGCCGCCGAGAACGGCATCGAGCGCCTTCACGTCCCGCTTGAGCAACGAGTGGCCCGTCTTCCCCATCTCCGGGCGCCCTCCCGCGTCGCGCACCCAGGCGTCGAGGAAGTCGCCGCACTTGACGTCGTAACGAATGACCCCGCCCGGATGCATGGCCAACATGTCGCGCGCGAAGACGGCGACGAGCCAATCCGCCGAAATTTTCGTGCCCGTTTCGTCGATCACTCCGACCCGGTCGCCGTCGCCGTCGAACCCGAATCCGAGATCCGCACCGACTTCGCGGACCTTCGCCATCAGGTCCGACATGTACTTCGGAACTTCCGGATCGGGCAAATGGTTGGGGAAATCCCCGTCGGGTTCGCAGTAGAGCGGGACGACGTCCACACCGCAGCGCGCGAACGCCGCCAGGGCCGTCGGGCCCATCACTCCGTTTCCGCAGTCCACCGCGACGCGGAACCGCCGACGGAAGGCGAATCGCGGGCAAAGATCGGCGAGGTAGGTATCGAGCCAAGGATGCGGGCGCACCGCGCCGGGCGCGACGGCTTCCGCCGGGGCCGCCGCTTCCGCGTTCAACGACCGCACCGCCTCTCCGTAGAGACCGGAGGTGCCGAGGCAGAGTTTGAGTCCGTTGTCGGGCTTCGGATTGTGACTTCCCGTCACCATCACGCATCCCCCCGCGGAGAGACGCCACGTCGCGTGGTAGGCGACCGGAGTCGGAACCTGTCCGATGTCGAAGACGTCGATACCGGACGCCGAAAGTCCGCGGGCGGCGGCTTCGGCGAGCATCGGCGACGTGTGGCGGACGTCGCGCCCGACGACCGCGGTCGTTCCACCCGCCCGCTTGATGCGGGCACCGAGCGCCCTCCCGACGCCGTACGCCACGTCGGCCGAAAGCGGGTCCGGAGACTTGCCCCGAATGTCGTACTCACGGAAGAGATTGGGATCGAACATGCCTCCACGATAGCGACGGCGCGAGGTTCCGTCGCTAGAATCCGACCATGCGCCTCCCGGCCCCCGTCGTCCTCTGCCTCGTGTTCGCCCTCTCGGTCGCCGCCCAAGAATCCCGACCCGCGTCGGCACCGGCGACGCCCCCGCGGACCGTCGTCATCCTCCATACGAACGACCTCCACGGAACCATTCGAGCCGTGGAAGACACGCGTTCGAAATCCGGGCTTCCGAAACTGGTCGGGGGCGTTCAAGAGCTGTGCGCCGCGATCGATGACGAGCGAGCCCGACACCCGTCTTCCCTCCTCCTCGACGCCGGCGACTGGTATCAAGGCACCCCTGAAGGCACCCTCTCGAAAGGGCGGTGCTCGGTCGAACTCATGAACGCCGTCGGCTTCGACGGCGCGGTTTTGGGCAACCACGATTTCGACGACGGCCCGATCAACCTCGATCATCTGCTCGGAGTGGCGAAATTCGCCGTGTTCGGAGCGAATCTCGGTGTCCTGCCCGGGCAACCGAAACCTCCGTACCTCGAACGCGTGGCACCGGGCAAGTTGTTCGACGTCGGACCGCTCAAAATCTTCGTCGACGGACTTCTCACGGAAGAGTCGAATCGCATCAACAGCCCGGCGTCGATGGGCGGCGCGAAGGTACTTTCCGAAATCGACGGTGCGACC